>JASIJW010000540.1:0-3122 GCA_030050035.1 Acidobacteriaceae bacterium
AAAACTTCATGAATGGCATGCGCCAGGTATTGCCGGATCGCCCGATTGAAGACCTGCAAAGCGGCGACGAGATTTTCCATACGCTCTATGACGTGGACGACAAGATGCAGATTCCAGGCGAGCAGTATGTATGGACCGGGCGCACGTATGAGAAAGACGGCTACCAGCCCAAGTGGCGCGCCATCCGCGACGACAAGGGGCGCATCATCGTCGCAATCTGCCACAACATGCACCTGGGCGACGCATGGGAATGGGCCGACGATCCGAATTATCCCGAAACCTTCGCCTCCATGGCTTTTCGAGTGGGCCTCGATTACATCATCTATGGCATGACGCATTGATATTGATATCGATACGGAACGAACCACTGTATTGCTCGTGACAGTCGGGTTTTTCAAAAGCCAGGTCGTTCTGCGATAGGCCAGCGAGTAGATACGGACCCTGAAGCACTTCTGGCTCCGCTGGAACTTTTTGAAAGATTACTTGTCTTCCCCGCTCGGCACAGTTGAAAAGAAAACCAAAACGCACGCTTCACGCTATGCCTCCTTTTGAACAGGGAGAGCGCAGATGTTTCAGCTTCTCTTCAGGTACCCGAGTCCTGTGTTCTCGAAGGGGCGCTTCGTGCTGCTCGGATCCTGGCCTGCGTGGCTTCTGCCTGCGCTGATCGTCATCATCTCCGGCGGACTTGCATTCCTGATTCGACGCAACCTGCGCAATGCCGCACCAAATCTGCGGAACTGGCGCGCGTGGGCCATTTGGGGCATGCAGTCGGCGCTGATCGCTCTGATCCTTACGCTGCTATGGCAACCCGCCATGGTGGTGAGCGAGCTCAGCTCGCAGCAGAACATCATCGCCATCGTCATCGACGATTCGCGCAGCATGGCGATTGCTGATAGCGAAGGAAAGACGCGTGAAGCCGCGGCCGTGAATGCCCTTGAAAACGGCATCCTGAAAAGCCTCAACATGCGGTTTCAGACTCGCGTCTACACCCTTGGCGCATCGCTTGCGCGCACGGATGCGCTGCCATCCATTTCGCCTCACGAGCCGGCGACACATTTGAGCGAGGGCTTGAAGCAACTTGCCACCGATACTGCCGATCTGCCGATTGGTGCGGTGCTCTTGCTCTCGGACGGTGGAGAGAACACCGCCGGCCTGGGCGGCGCCGGAGTCGGGCCGGAAGCGCTCGAAGCTTTGCGCGACCGCCGATTGCCGGTGCATACCATCGGCTTCGGCAACCTGCAGCGCACTCACGACGTAGAGATTGAGGACGTAAGCTTGCCGGCGAGAGCAACGGCGAACGCCCGCATAGCCACAGCGCTAAGCCTGATGCAGCGCGGCTACACCGGCCAGAAAGCAATGCTCACCGTCCGGGATGGTCAGAAGACTATCGCCGTGCGCCAGATTCTCCTGGGAACGGAAGGACGGCTTCAAACAGAGTCCTTGTTTTTACCAGCCGGGGACGCGGGCGCGAAGCGCCTTACTTTCAGCATCGATCCGTTGTCTGGCGAGGAGAACCTGGCCAACAACGCCGTTACGCGCCCACTGCTGGTGAGCGACGCGAAGCGCCGCATCTTGTATATCGAGGGTGAACCGCGCTGGGAGTATAAATTCATTCGCCGCGCAGAGGACGACGATCCGACCGTGCAGATTGTCAGCATGCTGCGTACCAGCGAGAACAAAATCTACCGGCAGGGAATCAGCGATCCAAGCGAGCTCGCTGATGGCTTTCCTTCACGGCCGGAGGATCTGTTCGGCTACTCGGGCATCATTATTGGCTCGGTCGCGGCAGACTATTTCACTCCGCTGCAGCAGGAACTCTTGCGGGAGTATGTAGACCGGCGCGGCGGAGGCATTCTTTTTCTCGGCGGACGCGAGTCGCTGAGCGATGGCGGCTGGGCCGCGTCAGATCTCGCGGAACTGTTGCCCGTTTTTCTGCCGTCGGGCAATCACAACTTCCACCGGAATCCCGCTACCGTCGAACTGACTGCCGAAGGCATTGATTCGCCGGTAACACGTCTGCTTGACGATCCGGACAAGAATGCAGCGCGCTGGAAAAAACTAACTTACCTCGCCGATTACGAAGATCCCGGCGCTCCCAAGCCTGGCGCGGTGGTGCTGGCGTCGATGAATGCTGGCCATCGCAAGTTGCCGCTGCTCATCACGCAGAATTACGGTCATGGACGCACCGCGATCCTGGCAACGGGCGGCACGTGGCGCTGGCAGATGAGCGAACCGCTTGGCGACCCCTCGCACGACCTATTCTGGCAGCAACTCTTGCGCTGGCTCGTCGCGCAGTCGCCTGGGCCTGTAACTGTGCAGATGCCCGCGCGTCTGCTGATGGACCAAGGCCACGCCGGGTTTGCAGCGCAGGTTCGCAGCCGGCAGTTCCAGCCCGCGGCCGACGCACATGTGATAGTGCACATTGTGGGGCCGGAAAACCTGTCTGCGATGTTCGATCTGACGCCTTCGCAGGACACGCCTGGGCTCTACACGGCGGAATGGACCGCGGAAAAGCCGGGTGCGTATCTGGCTGAGGTTACGGCCGAATCCGCCGATGGAGAGCCGCTCGGCAACGACGTTGTAACGTTCGAGCGCGAAGACGGCATCGCCGAAAACTTTCACACCGAGCAGAACCGACCGCTCCTCGAACAGCTTTCTGCCGAAACCGGCGGGCGCTACTGGAAATCGAACGATCTCAAAAGCCTTCCACGCGATATTACTTATTCCGAAGCAGGCATCTCTGTGCGCAACACGCACGAGCTCTGGAATATGCCCGTTGTGTTTCTTCTGCTGCTTGCCTTGCCGCTCACAGAGTGGCTCCTGCGGCGCAAATGGGGTGTCGTATGAAGCCGCTGTTCCGGCATTCGCGACTTTCGCGCAACGGTGCGCGCGCACTGCTGATCGCTGCGTTCGTCTGCTTATTAGCTCGCCATGTCCAGGCTGGCACTTACTACGTGATCATCTCCGGTCTTGGCGGCGAGCCCGATTACGAGCAGCGCTTCACTGCCGCAGCGAACGATCTCGAACGCATCTTTAAAGCCGCGGGACCTACGGCGCACGTTACCACGCTAACTGGCCCCAATGCGACGGCCGAGCGGCTTCGGCAGGCGCTTGAGTCCGCC
>JASIJW010000541.1:0-3151 GCA_030050035.1 Acidobacteriaceae bacterium
CGGCTCGAGTTCTAGCGCTCGGCGATCAGGTCGAGGAGGTCGAAGAACTCGGGGAAGCTGATTGCTGCAGACTCGGCGCCGCGAATGGTGGTTTCTCCTTCTGCGCGGAGGGCGGCTACGCTGAAGGCCATGGCAATGCGGTGGTCGCCGCCGGAGTCGATTTGGGCGCCGTGCAGGGACTGGCCACCGGGCACGTCGAGGCCGTCCTCGAACTCTTCTACTTCTGCGCCCATGGCGCGGAGATTTTTCACAACCAGCGCGATGCGGTCGGACTCCTTGACGCGGAGCTCCTTGGCGTCGCGGATGCGGATGCCGCCGCTGGTGTAGGGGCCGATGGCGGCGAGCACGGGCAGTTCGTCGATGAGCTGTGCGGCTACTGCGCCGGTGATGGCAGTGGAGCTGAGGCCTTCTGCGGGCGCGGAGATCTGGACTATTCCAACGAGTTCGGCGTGCTTTTCTTCGAGGTTGAGGACGTTGATTTTTGCGCCGAGCGTGGTGAGCACGTCAAGCAGCGCGGCGCGCGTGGGGTTGAGGCCAACGGCGTCGAGGACGAGATTGGAGCCGGGGAAGATGGCGGCGGCCGAGAGGAAGAATGCCGCCGAGGAAATGTCGCCGGGGACGGCGGCCTCGATGGCGTGCAGGCTCTGCGGGCCGGCGATGGAGACAGATGTGGCCGTGCGCGTGAGCTCGGCGCCGAAGGCCCGCAGGGCCAGCTCGCTGTGGTCGCGCGTGCGGATGGCTTCGTGAACCGTGGTGGTGCCGGCGGTCTGCAGGCCGGCGAGCAGGATACAAGTCTTGACCTGCGCGCTGGGCACGGGCGTGGTGAAGTCGATTGCGCTGAGCTTTGCGCCTTCAATGGTGAGCGGTGCGTGGCCTTCGGTGAGGGTGAGGCGCGCGCCCATCTGCTCGAGGGGCTTGCGAATGCGCTCCATGGGACGGCGCGAGAGCGACGCGTCGCCGATGAGGGTGAAGCGGCCCTGCTGCGCGGCGAGCAGGCCGGACATCATGCGCATGGTCGAGCCGGAGTTGCCGCAGTCGAGGGGATGGGCCAAATCGTCTGCAGGGGGCGTGACGCGGCCGGCTACGCCGGTGATCTCGATAGCTTCGTTGCCGATGCGGTTGACTTTTGCGCCCAGGGCCTGCATGCAGGCGAGCGTGGAGGCGCAGTCGGCGCCGGTGGAGAAGTTGGTGAAGCGGGAGACGCCTTCGGCGAAGGCGCCGAGCATGGCGTAGCGGTGGCTGATGGACTTGTCGCCGGGCAGGCGCAGGCTGCCGTAGATGTTGCGCGCCGGGCGGATGAGGCGTTCGATGGGGCGTTCGTGGGTGGCGATGGACAAGAAGAACTCCGATAAAAATGCGGTCTATTCAAGTTTATCGAATGGAAAGGTGAGGGCCGCGCGGGGAACCCAAAAAATTCCGACTCAGAGACCGGTCTCATATAATCAGGGTTTATGCCTCGACCCTTTTCGCGGCCAATGTTTGGCGCTTCTCGCGTCCTTTTTCTTGCTATCGCCGCAGTATTCCTCTTGCTCGCTGCTCCGCGCGCGGCATTGGCCGCGCCGGCTTTCCCGCTGCACACGCAGGGGCAATGGATTGTGGATGCGAACGGCGCGCGCGTGCGGCTGAACGCGTTCAACTGGTACGGGGCCGAGTCTACGGACTTTGTCGTGGAGGGTCTTGAAGCGCAGCCGCTCAACTCCATTGTGGCGACGATCAAGGGGATGGGATTCAATGCCGTGCGGCTGCTTTGGTCGAATCAGATGGTGGAAACGAATCCGGTGGTGGGCAGCTACGCACTGACGGCGAACCCGAGCCTGGAAGGCGAGAATGCGTTGACGATTTTCGACACCGTGGTGAACGCGCTCACGAACGCGGGCATCATGGTGATTCTCGATAACCACATGAGCAACGCCGGCTGGTGCTGCAGCACGACGGACAATAACGAGCTGTGGTACAACGCGCAGTATCCGCAGACCAGCTGGGTTGCCGACTGGCAGACGATGGCGCAGCGGTATGCGTCGAATCCGTGGGTGATTGGCGCGGACCTTCGGAACGAGCCGCGCAGCCCTGCGACGTGGGGCGGGCCCGCGAGCACGGACTGGCATGCGGCGGCTGAGCTTGGCGGCAATGCCGTGCTTGGCGTGAATCCAAATCTGCTGATTTTTGTGGAAGGCGTCAACTACGCGGGCGATCTGTCGGGCGTGGCCAGTTTGCCGGTTCAGCTGAATGTGGCGAATCACCTCGTCTACGAAGCGCACGATTACGGGTTCTGGTACTCGGGGTTCTCGAGTTATGCGAGTTATGTGAGCACCATCACGCCGAAGTGGGGTTATCTGGTGGCGGGCGCAAACCCGCAGCCGCTTTGGATCGGCGAGTTCGGCACGTGCAACAGCGCGAATACCTGCGTGAACAGCTCCAACGAGAGCGACCTGGGCAACTGGTTTAACGCCATGACCAGCTATGTGGAGACGAACGGGCTGGACTGGTCGTATTGGGCGATCAACGGCACGACGGAGTCGGGAAACGGCGGAGGGTTTGGCACAGTGGAGGGGTATGGCGTGCTGAACACGTCGTGGAACGGCAGCGCGCTGGCTTCGCTGACGGCGCGGTTGCAGAGCATGATGACGACAGGCGCGGCGATCAATCTGGTTTCGAATGCCGGTCCGGTGACTCTTGTGCCGGGAGCCGTTGGGAGCGCAACGGTGACTCTTGTGCCGGTGGGAGGGTTCTCGGGTACGGTGAGTCTGAGCTGCTCAGTGAGCGGGCCGACGGGCGCTGTGGCTCCGCCGCAGTGCAGTGTGCCGGCTTCGCAGACTTCGGTGACGGTTTCGGGCAGTGCGCCGGTGGTTGCGTCGGTTTCGATTACGACGACGGGAGCTGTGGCGGGGAATTCGCCGGCCGGGCCGACGCGGCGGGGCGGAGCCGGCAGGATTGCGGGGCTAGCGATGGCCGGAATGGTGCTGGTGTTTGCGGGACGCAGACGCAGCGGCATTTTGATGGTGCTCGTGCTGCTGGCCGGGTCGTTTGCGGTTGCTGCTTGCGGCTCGGGTGGCAGTGTGAGCGCCGCATCGACGATGGCGACGAGCGCAGGCGCATATACAGTGACGGTGACGGCGAGCGCGGCGGGAATGCAACCGGTGTCTGCACAGAT
>JASIJW010000542.1:0-6446 GCA_030050035.1 Acidobacteriaceae bacterium
CACACGGAACTGCCGCGCAGACCAACGGCGCAGGCGCTGCGGCTGTTCTCGCCGCCGGAATCGGCTCATTCCTTCTGGCTGTTTTCGCAATCATAGGCGACAAATCGATCGCAGCAAAAAACTTCTTTATATTTTCCCGGCCAACCGGCCCACTCTCCGGCGTCACCACGTCGGCCATCGTCCTTTGGATAGCCACATGGATTGTACTGCACCTGCGCTGGCGCGCCCGCTCCGTGCGGCTTGCCCGCATCAACGCCATTGCAGTTACTCTGCTCATTCTCGCCGTACTGCTCACCTTCCCGCCTATTGCCGATCTGTTCTGAGCGCCCGGCCTTGAAGCCATCTGCACTCAAAGCAGAGTTTTCTTGTTCCCTGTTTCCAAACACACAAACGCCGGAGCTGCCCCCAATTCAGCTCCGGCGTCTCTGTTTCTGGATTGTTGCTTAGGCTGATGCCACGGCTCGTCTTACTGCCAGGCGGTTGTTGAGAAGTCGGTGAAGTTGAACCCGTCGACGTGGCGGGCCAGCAGCACCAGCTGTCCATTGCTTGTGTTCTTGAGCAGAAGTCCGACTACGCGAACATTGGTGCCGTCGGACAGATCGCCGAACGCCCCGAAGCCGTAGCGGAAGTCGCAAACCGGGCCCAGATACACCGTGATGGTGGACGGAATCACCACTCCCGCAAAGCCGGTCACTTGCATCTGGAACGTGCCTTGCCCTGAGTTCTGGCTGCCCGCAACGACGGTGCCGTTATAGCCCCAGTTTTGCAGGTGGATGCGATCGACCGTCAGCGCGGTAAGGCTGGTTTCAGCACTTGCCTGGCCGCCCACCCTGATCTCCTGGCCTGGCACAAGCGCGCTTGAGTTGAACAGGAGGTTGGTGAACGCGTTGTGCATCCAGTAAATGCCGTAGGTTTCATTCCCGGTCAGATTCACCTGCGCGATATCGCCCAGTTGAACCGCCGTGCTGTCAGGCAGCAGCGAGCGCACATAGAAGTCGAAGCTCGGGGCCGCCGTGCTGCCGGTGGTGGTTGAGGGCGCCACGTAGGTGATCAGGCCGCCGGCATAGAAGCCCTTGTCGGAAATGAGGGCAACTTCGTCGGCATCCAGCGTCTGGTCGGCCGGGTCGAACATTCCGGCTACGGCCACGATGCTGTTGGTGTTCAGTGAAGCCAGAGTCGCATTGCCGTCCCACTCGGTTGACGAGCTGACGTTGATCGTGAACGGCTCACCATGCGGGCCCGTGATGACGAAGGAAGTGGCCGTGGCGCTTGTTGGCGGTGTGGTCACTGCTCCGATGAACTCGTCGATGTGAGCGCCCTGGTCAGTGCGGGCGACCGTCGTCACGTCAAACGTCGGGTCCACCGTGCCCGTAATCGCGCCGTTGGTAACTTGGATCGACTGCGCCAGATCGAAATCGATCCGCAGGCCCACCGGCTGCCCGGCGGTGGCAGAAATCACCAGAGGCTTGCTGAGTGGAATGGTCACAGACGATGTCGTGAGTGTTGCCGCTTCCGTGGTAATGGCCGGCGGCGTCTTGGTGGTGTCGAGATAGCCGATATTCACCGTGCCCAGATCGATGGTCACGCTGTTGTAGGTGCCGGCGGGAACGTCGTTCATATCAACCAAGCCCTGCAGGCCGTTATAGCGGGCAAAGTCTACCGTGGGCGTGTTCGTGCCGAGCAGGTTTGCCGTCGTCCCCGTCGAACTCGTCATCGTAATGCTCATGAGCTGAGCCTGGAGCGAGACAACGGAGGCCAGCGGTGCATCGGTGCCGACCACGAATGCCGATCCCATCGGGCCGGCAGACGCCGCCGACGAGCCGGTGAGGGAGCTGCCGCAGCCTGCCGCCAGGAGAGCGGCCGCTGCGAGCACGGGAAGGAACAGAGTGCGAACCTTCAGGAGGGAATTGGGGGACATGGAATCAGCCTCTCTTTCTGTGCGTTCCCGCTGCCTACGCCCGCTCCGGTGAAACGGCTGGCAACCCTTTTCCGACTGCCACTGCGTCGATTACCGGCAGTGACTCTGCTCACATCGTCGTCTTTGTACGCACTTGCCGGCGCCTCGCAGATAGCCGGGGGACAAGCAAAAGCTGCAAGCAGAGTTGATTCCCGAGATGCCGGGGCAGAAGCCGAAAAAATGGTTAAACCGGGCGCGTGCGCGCACGGAATCGCGCTTGACGTTCATCTGCAGGCACAGCCGTAGGGGCGTTCCCTACAACCGGCTGCCAATGGTGAAAACCCAAGGCTATTCAGGAAAGTTGCGTTGGATACAATTTATTTTGCGTCCTTTTACCGAGGACTTTCGTCATGGCTTTGGCTCTTTAGAAGACTTCGGACCGGTATCCGGCGGGCAGCGGCGCATGTTTCAGCAGCCCTAGTTCGCCAGCCATTCGCTCCAGTCGCGCGCGCGTGGCTGGCGTCGGCGGGACCAGCGGTAGCCGAACCGTATCGGTGCACCAGCCCATCAGGCTCATCACCGTCTTCACCGGGCTCGGGTTTGACTCCCAGAAGTTCGCTTCAAAGAGCTTGGTGTAACGCCGCTCCAGCTCGCGTGCCTCCGCCCAGTTGTTGCTCAGCGCGTCGCGCACCATGCGCGTCACTTCCTTTGGCGCTTCATTCGAGGCTACGCTGATCAGCCCGTGCGCGCCCACGGCAATGGCTGCGAGCGCCAGATTGTCGTCACCCGAGAAGATCTTGAAGCTTCGCGGCAGAATATGCGCGAGTTCGGCAAATTGCGTGAGCTTGCCGCTGGCTTCCTTGATGGCCTGAATGTTCTTGGCCGCCGCGGCCAGCCGCGCCACCGTCTCCGGCTCAAGGTTCGCGGCCGTCCGTCCCGGCACGTTGTACAGGCACACGGGCAAAGGATCAACGGCGCGAGCCAGGGCGAGAAAGTGCTGAAACTGGCCCTCCTGCGTAGGCTTGTTGTAGTAAGGATTGGCCGACAGAACGGCGCTGATTCCGGGAACGCGCCTGAGCAGCGAAGCCTGGCGAACCAGCGCGCGCGTCGAGTTGTGCGTGCACCCCGCCCACACCGGCACGCGGCCGGCCGAGGCTTCCACTACGATGCGGATGGCGTGCAGCCACTCTTCTTCATCGAGCGTGGCCGCTTCGCCCGTCGATCCGCACGCGACGATGAAGTCAATGCCCGATTCAATCTGCCAGTTCGCCAGCGCATACAGCGCCGGCTCGTCTACCGATCCATCCGCGCGGAAAGGCGTGATGATCGCGGTCCCGCAACCTGTCGTGTCCATAACTAAGCCAGTTTAAATGAATGGGCTTTGTCTGCCCCCATTTCAGTTCGCGGACGGCCTCTCCATATGGTCGATAACGAGCACGTCGACCGGGCCTTTGCCGGGCACGAGCTTCAGCCCGAGCTGCTCCTCCAGCGCAGTAAAAAGGGACGGAGCCTCATCAGGTGCCGTGTTTGCCCCAAGTCGATCGTCGGGAGTCCATTTCAATTCGAAATCGAACTTCTTGTCCCCAAGACCGGTCTTGTCCACAATCATGCGGCCCAGCGAGCCAGAAAAGGCATATTCGAGAGTACTCACCGGCATTGCGTGCACTGCCACCGCGCCGTCTGTGGACAACCGTTCCGATCCAGCTTCATTTGGAAGCGATTCCTTCATTTTCAGCCCGCCCTTAGCAATCACCAGATCGTAGACCGGCAACTCCAGCGTCTCCTGATGCGCCTTGAACTGGCAGCGGTCCGCCAGCAGCGCCTGCATCATTGGCTGCTCCTGCTTCTCGCGCTCTTTCCTCATCATCTTCTGCCACGCAGCGGCAGTGTCAGCGTCGACCCTCGCCTGAATGTCGTAAGGTTCTGATTCTGTCCATTCGGGCAGTCCCTTCACCTGGCTGTCCATGATGATTCCATAGGCGCTGTATATCAGAGATTTCAGAGGCATGTTCGTATATATGAACCCGTCGGCAACTGTTTTCCAACCGCCCGAGCGGTTTCCGGACTTGTCCGGCCTGATCGAAATCACATCGTAAGCAGTCGCCGTCGAGGCAGCGCTGCTCGCGGTGGCAGCGCTTGCCGAAGCTGGTAAGTTTATCTGGGATTGCGCTGGAACCTTGAACCCGAGACCGAAGAGTATACCCGCAAAAATGGCCGTGCACAGGGATTGCCTGCAAAGAGAATTTCTTGTCACGGATTGATCCTCGGCGAGGATTATAGCTGGTCGAAGATCTCGCGGAACTCCCACGCGCCGGTCTTTCCGGCAAGCCACTCAGCCCCGCGCACAGCGCCCAGCGCGAATCCGCGCCGCGAGTGCGCATCGTGCCGCAGCTCGAGCGTGTCATGGTCGCTCACGGCGCGCACTATGTGCTCGCCCTTGGCGTCGCCAATGCGATGCGATTCGATCGGCACATCCGCGCCCGGCCGGTTGAGGCTGGACCGCACCTCCTGGATGATCTCCTTGAGGGTCAGCGCAGTGCCCGAGGGTGCGTCGAGCTTCGACGTGTGGTGCGTTTCGTCGATCGAAAACTTGTAGCCGTCGAGCCGGGCCAGCTCCGCCGTGAGGCGGAATAGCTTCTGCACGCCGATGGAAAAATTCGTGCCGTAGAGCAAGCCGCCGCCGCGTTTGTGCGCCAGCGCCTTCATGTCGTTGAGCTGCGCATACCAGCCGGTGGTGCCAACCACGATGCGCCCGCCCAGCGAGAGCACCGCGCGCAGGTTTTCGACTGCGGCTTCAGGCGCGGTGAAATCGATGACAACATCGACCCCAGCAAGGTTGGGCGCCGTCAGCGCAGAGGCATGCGGGTTGTCGTTGATGTCGAGCGCGCGCACCCCGTGGCCGCGCTCTCGCGCAATCTCCGCCACCAGACTGCCGGTCTTTCCTTTGCCGAGTACGAGGATGAGCATAGGCTTACAGCTAACAGGTTACAGCAGACAGCAAACAGCAAAAGCAGAAACCTCAAAGAAGAGCTGGCTACTGTCCGCTGTTAGCTGTTTACTGTCATCTGCTTTCTCGTTTCCACGTCGAAAATCGCTGGATCAGGCTCCTGGAAGAACGCCGCATGCAGCGAGCGCACCGCGTCGTCGGCATCGTCCTCGTCGATCATGAAGCTCATATTAATTTCGCTCGCGCCCTGCGAGATCATGCGCACGTTAATGTGGCGGATGGCGCCGAATACCTGCGCAGCAATGCCGCTCTGTCCGCGGATATCCTCGCCCACCAGGCAAACCAGCGCCTTTTTGCCTTCGTATTTCACATCGGCCAGCTTGCTTAGGTCGGCCGCAATCGCCGGCAACTGGCTATTTGAGTCGACCGTGAGCGAAACCGAAACCTCGCTGGTCGAAACCATGTCGACAGGGCACTTGTGCTTGTCGAAGACCTCGAAGATCTGGCGCAGGTAGCCATGCGTCATCAGCATGCGGCTTGCCACCAGGTCGATGATGCTCAGCTTCTTTTTTACGGCGATGGATTTGAACGGGCTCTTGCAGTGCGGCGCCAGCGAAACAATCCGCGTGCCTTCGCAGGATGCATTGAGGCTATTCAGCACCAGCACCGGAATGTTCTTCTTCACCGCCGGCAGAATGGTGGCCGGGTGCAGCACCTTGGCGCCAAAGTAGGCCAGCTCGGCGGCCTCTTCAAAGCTGATGGTCTTCACGCGCAGCGCATCCGGGCACACGCGCGGGTCCGATGTCATGATGCCGTCAACATCGGTCCAGATCTCGATGGCTTCTGCGTTCACCGCGCCGCCGACAATTGCGCCGGTAAAATCCGATCCGCCACGTCCCAGCGTCGTCGTCAGTCCCGCCTCGTTCGACGCGATGAAGCCGCCCATCACCGGCACCTTGCCCCCACCTAACAGCGGCAGCAGCTTTTCCGGCGCCTTGCGCTCGATGATCTCGTCCTGTGGAATGGCCTTCTGAAACTGCGAATCGGTGATAATGATCTCGCGCGCGTCCACGTGCGCCGCGTTCATGCCGCGCTCGCGAAACGCCGCCGTAGCGATGCGGCTCGAAAGCCGCTCGCCAAAGCTCACGATCAAATCCGAGATGCGCGGCGTCAGTTCGAGAATCGCGGCCAGCCCGCGCAGCACTTCATCCAGTGCGTCAAACTCCTGATCGATCGTGTTGATCAGCGCGCACCTGTCCTCCTGGTTCTTCACCAGTTCCGTGGCCGTGTCACGGTGGCGCGAGCGAAGCCGCGAACTGATGGCCAGTGCCCCTGCGCGGTCACCCGAGGCCGCCGCATCGGCCGCGCGCAGCAGTTGGTCGGTCACCTTGGCCATGGCGCTTACTACGACAATGGGGTTCTTGCCCTGCGCTACGCGCCCGGCCACAATGGCCGCGGTGCGCCCAATGGCCGCCGGATCCTCTACCGACGTGCCGCCAAATTTCATCACCACGAGGTTCAACGCATCTTCCTCAGGGCAAAATGCCCAAATCGATTTCCCGCTGCAGCCGGTACGATTCAAATCGCGTCGTGAAAGAAAGC
>JASIJW010000543.1:0-5756 GCA_030050035.1 Acidobacteriaceae bacterium
CGATGGAGTCGCCGCGTTCTGGCGTCTTTTTCACGCCCGAGCTGAAATTCGACCCGCGTCCTGACGAAGACGATGCCCCATACCGCTGCCCGCCAGCCGCACGCGGCGTCTCTTGGCTTTCGTCTTCGTAATTGAAGTGCCGACCCTCAAAATCGCTGCCGTAACGATTGCGGCTCGCTGCGTACGCCGGCCTGTACCCCGGTGTAGACCAGGCCGGACTCTGTCCGCCAAGATTCTCAACCAACTGCGGCGGAACCTCTTCGAGGAATCGCGAAGGGATGCTCTGCTCCGGCGCGTCGTTGCCGTAGCGCCGCCGATAGTGCGCCCGGGTCAGGATCAGCGTGTTCATCGCGCGCGTCATGCCCACGTAGCACAACCGCCGCTCCTCTTCGAGCTCGTCGGGGTTCGAGAGCGTGCGCGAGTGCGGGAACAATCCCTCCTCAAGGCCCGCAAGAAACACCAGCGGAAACTCCAGCCCCTTGGCTGCGTGCAGCGTCATCAGCGTCACGCGCGCCTCAGGATCGAATTGGTCGGTGTCCGAGGCAAGTGCCGCGTGATCCAGAAAATCGGCCAACGTCTCCCCGCGCTCCTCGGCGTCATGCGCCGCGTTCGCGAGTTCCTTCAGGTTCTCAATCCGGCTGAAAGCCTCTGGCGTGCCTTCGGTTTCCAGCGCCTTGATATAACCCGACCGATCAATCACAAACCGGATCAGCTCAGGCAGCGTTGCCGCATCGCCCGGCGCTCTAAATGCGGCGCCGGTGGGCGCTTCTTCCTCAACCGGACCGGCGTCGGCGCTTGGGATGGGTCCGCTGGCCGGCCGATTAGCCTTTGCGGGAACCTGCTTCGGCATCTTCAGAAACGGCCTTTTCGGCTCCGCGGCAAACGGGGAAAAGCTGGCCAAGTCGAGCAGCGGCAACTGGCTCTCATCCTCCACCGGAATCGGCGCGCCCTCATTCGGAGCCTCTTCACCAAAGGCAAAATCCGTGTCACCCTCGATCGCCTCGGTCTCGGCCACATCCGCCGCCAGCTTGCCGGCAAAGTCCGGGTCCATCATGGCCTGCGCATCAAGAATGAGCTGCCGGAATGAATCGAGCGCCTGCAGCGCGCGACCCGGCACCAGCTTGCCTTGCATCGCCGCGGCAATCGCATCCCACGTAGAGCTGCCCGTCTCAAGCGCCATCCGCTCGAGCGTTTCAAGTGTCGTTTTGCCAATGCCCCGCGCCGGCGTGTTGATCACGCGTTGCAGCGCCATCGAGTCGTGCGGGTTGCGCACCAGCCGCAGGTAAGCAAGCAGGTCCTTGATCTCGGCGCGCTCATAAAAGCTGAAGCCCCCCACCATCGTGTAGCTGATGCCGTAGCGCCGCAGCGCCTCTTCCACCAGCCGCGATTGCGAGTTCGTCCTGTACAGCACCGCGCAGTGCGTGCCGCCACCCGAGCCTTCGCTCTCCGCCGCATTGCCCTGCTCGCGCAGAAAGGCCTGAATCTTGTCCGCAATGAACAGCGCCTCGTTTTCCCCATCTGGCGCTTCGTAATAGCCAATCTTCGAGCCGCCCTGCCGATCGGTCCACAGCTTTTTGCCCTTGCGTTTCAGGTTGTTGGCAACAACCGCCCCGGCCGCCTCGAGAATGATCTGCGTCGAGCGGTAGTTCTGCTCCAGGCGAATGATCTTCGCCTCCGGAAAATCCTTTTCAAACTCAAGAATGTTCCGAATATCCGCGCCGCGCCACGAGTAAATGCTCTGATCCTCGTCGCCCACCGCGCACACATTTTTGTGCTCGCCCGCGAGAAGCTTCATCAGCTCGTACTGCGGGCGGTTGGTGTCCTGGTACTCGTCCACCAGCAGATAGCGGTAGCGCCGCTGATACCGCTCCCGCACCTCGCCGGAAACCTTGAGCAGCCGCACGGCTTCGAGTAACAGGTCGTCGAAGTCCATCGCGTTATTCTTCGCCAGTTCCGCCTGGTACTGGTTGTAGATGTGGGCAATCCGCTCGCCGTTCGGATCTTTTGATCCAAGAAAATAATCCTGCGGATCGACCATATGGTTCTTCGCCCAGGAGATGCGCCCGAGAACCGTACGCGGAGTAAGTTGCTTGGTATCCAGCCCCATCCGCCGCATCACCTGCTTCACAATGCCTTGCTGGTCGTTCTCATCAAAAATGGCAAAGCTACGCGTAAGCCCTTTGCCGCCCACGCGCAGCGCCTCAATGTCGCGGCGCAAAATCCGCACACAAAGCGAATGGAACGTAGCGATCAGAGGCTTCGCCAGCGACCCGTGGCCGATGAGCTTCTCCACGCGCTCGCCCATCTCGCCTGCGGCCTTGTTGGTAAACGTAACCGCCAGAATCGAATCCGGCGCCACATTGCGCTCCCGGATCATCCAGGCGATGCGGTGCGTAATCACGCGCGTTTTCCCCGAGCCGGCGCCGGCCAGGATCAGGAGCGGCCCTTCAGTGGATTCAACGGCTGCGCGCTGTTCGGGGTTCAGGTTGGCGATGAGGGGGTGCAAAGCGAGCATCCGGCGGGAAGAGTCCTTCTTCCAGTTTATCGTCTTGCGGTGTGCAGCGCAGCCCTACCGGATGCCCGCGCTATTCTGAATTCACCATGGCATCTGAAAACGGTTCTCCGCGCCGTATCGGCGTCTATTGCGGCTCCTCTGAAGGCAACCATCCTGCATTTCGCGCGGAAGCCGAGGCGCTGGGTGAGGCGATCGCTGCCGCAGGCATGACGCTGGTTTATGGCGGCGCTTGCCGCGGGCTGATGGGCGCCGTGGCCGATTCGGCCCTTCGGCGCGGCGGCGAAGTCATCGGCGTGCTGCCCGATGTGCTCGTCGGCCGGGAGATCGCACATCGCGGACTTACCACGCTCGTACTCGTCCCCACCATGCACGAGCGCAAGGCCCGCATCAACGCCCTCTCTGACGCCTTCATCGCGCTGCCCGGTGGCCACGGCACGCTCGACGAACTGATGGAAGCCATCACCTGGGCACAGATCGGACTGCACGACAAGCCCTGCATCCTGGTGAACACGCTCAACTACTGGGACGGGCTGCTCGCGTTTCTCGATTCCGCCGTAGCCGCCGGTTTTGTGCGCGCGCAGGACCGTGCGATGCTGCGCGTGGCCAACTACGCCGCGCAGGCGCTGGCGATGGCTGCCGAAGCCCACGCTTACTGATCTGGCTTGCTGATCTGGACTTACTTATTTGGTGCGCTGATCGCGCTCGCGACGCCAGCCAATTGTTCGTTCATCTCGGCAAGACCGAAATCGCGTACGATGAAGGCGGACAGCGATGACGGAGCACGATCGACGTCCGCCTGCCAGCAAGCGCAGAATCCGGCGCCCGTTCCATCTACGCGCGGCCAAATCACGGACGACCGGTTGCGGCCCGCGCCTGCTACTCATCGCCATCATCGCGGCTGCGATTATCGTCCTCTTGCTGCGGCTCGCCGAGTTCTCGAGCCGCCGCGTCCGGCATCGCCATCCCGTTTCGCTGTCGCCGGCAAGCCACTTTCATGTCGCCGAAACCGGCCCGCAGTCGGGTTGAGCCGTCCGCGTCTCCTATATCTGATCTCCTAAAACCAATACGTAGATGTAGTGACGCCTCAGTGCATCGCCGAAGAGCCCGGACCTTCACCGGGACGGCTCTTGTCGAGCAGGAAGGCGAGCGCGATCAGCACAACCGACGCCCACGAAAGCTGCATGTACACGTCCTGGTAGCCCTGCGTGGTGGCCTGCTTGATGAGCTGGTTGTATATGTTCCCGAGCGCCATGGCCGCTGCATTGGCGCTTCCGGCCACATTGTTAAAATACCCGCTCAAAGCCTGCAGGCGCAGCTGGTAGGCAAGGGAGCCGGGCTGCATTGCCTGCTGCAGGTGCTGCTGGTGCCACAGCGAGCGGCTGGTCACCTGCGCATTGGTGATCGCAATCAGGATGCTGCCGCCCAGGTTGCGGACAAAATTGATGAGGCCTGCGACCTGGTTGCTCTGCTCGCGCGGAATGCCGATGTATGCCGCGTTCGTAATGGAAATGAAAGCAAAGGGCAACGGCAGCATCTGCACCACGCGCAGCCACGAGGCCTGGGCAAAGCTCATCTGCGCGCTGGTCACGTAGGCTGCATAGCGGAACGTGATCACCAGCAGTACGAAGCTGACGAGCGTAAGCGTTCGCGCCGAAAACCTGCCCGTGGCCCAGCCGGCCAACGGCATCATAAATACCAGCGTGACGCCGCCGGCGGTAAGCGCGAGACCGGCCGTGGTGGCGGTGTAGCCGAGGATCTGCTGCGTGAACAACGGCTGCAACACAGTGTTGGCGTTCAGCACTCCGCCAACGAGCATCATCAGGAAGCAGCAGACCGCGAAGTTTTTGTACTTGAAAAGCTTCAGGTTGATCAGCGGACTCTTATGGTTCCACTCCCGCACAATCAGCGCAATGAGCCCGCCCACGAACAGGACGGCGAAGACGCGGATGAAATTCGACTGAAACCAGTCCATCTCCTCGCCCTTGTCGAGCATGATCTGCATGCCGCCCATCGCAATCGTTAGGAAGGCAAGGCCGAGGTAGTCCATGTTCCCGAGGCGCGAGCGGTCGGGCTTGATCCACGGCGGATCCTCGACCAGGCGCGTTACCAGCAGGAACGCCACGATGCCGACGGGAATATTGATGAAGAAGATCCAGCGCCAGGAGAAGTTGTCCGTGATCCAGCCGCCGAGCGTGGGACCAATGGACGGCGCGAGTACGGCGACCAGGCCGTAGAGCGCAAAGGCCTGGCCACGCTTGTGCGGCTCAAACGAGTCGGCCATGATGGCTTGCGCCATGGGCTGCATGCCGCCGCCGCCCGCGCCCTGGATGATGCGGAAGATGATCAGCAGAGGCAGCGTGGGCGCGAAGCCGCAAAAGAAGCTGGCAACAGTAAACACCGAGATGCAGAAGACGAAAAAGTTGCGCCGGCCCATCAGGTTCGAAGCCCAGCCGCCCAGCGGCAGCACGATGGCGTTCGAGACGAGATAGCTGGTCAAAACCCAGGTGCTCTGATCCTGACTTGCGCCGAGGCTGCCGGCGATGTGCGGCAGCGCTACGTTGGCGATCGAGGTGTCGAGCACCTCCATGAAAGCGGCCAGCGCGACCGTGGCGGCAATCATCCAGGGATTGACGCTCGGCCTCCATGCGGCGTGGTCCATCTCTTTGGACACATTGGGGTTATTGACCGTCTTTGCGGCCTGATTGGCGCCGGCTGCGCCTGGGAATGCTGCATCCGATGCGGCCAAAAACTGCCTCCCAGTTTGGTTCGGAGATCAATAGCTGCTGAAGGGTTGCGCGGAATGCGCGAGTCTCAATGAATAGATTCAGCAGAGTAGCCGGAGGGTTCGGGGAGTGGGAGCGGCAGGGTGGAGCGGAGAATTTTTGGCTGCGGGGGATTACCCCCTATAGAGCTTCTGATGCTAAATTCCTGCGTCAGAGCAGGATAGGCGGAGGGCGCTGCGCCAAGTTCCTCTTCGCAAAAGGGTTATTTGCAGAATCCTGTGCCGCAAGGGATTACAGGCCGGCAACAGCGCGGGCGCGCCGAATGAACCTGTTTTGCCCCTTATTGTGAAAAGCATACAGAATGCCGGGGAATTTCGGACAGATTCAGCACGGAATTTAACTTCTTTATTGTCTTGTTGTTGTCGGAGGTTTTCGGGAGGCCAGGGCTTGACAGCCCTGGGACGGTTCGGCAGTTACTCCGACTGAGCAGTTACCTGGAAGCGGGTGGTTCCGTCCGG
>JASIJW010000544.1:0-2798 GCA_030050035.1 Acidobacteriaceae bacterium
ACACGATGTAGCCGACGGTACGTATCACTTGCCTTCAGCCTGGACGTGGCCGTCTGCTTGAGCAGGCTCCATTATTATAATCGGGACGCCGAGGCCGCATTGACGGGGGATCTCCGCCTGAGCCGGGCGCGACTCGACGATCTGCGAGTCGCCATCGTGCACTGCTGGTTCGTTGGCAGGGCGGAGAGCGGGTGGTGCCCGTCGGGGCATCACCCTTCAAACTTTTAGAGGTGCAAGTCTGTTGGAGATAGAACGGAGTACTATAACCGGTCCATAACAGCACCATAGGTTAATTTCAAGCCTTCGCGCAATGAGAACTCGGGATTCCATCCGAGGGCCGTGGCGCGTCCGATATCTAGCAGCTTGCGCGGTGTGCCGTCGGGCTTGCTGGTGTCGAACTTCAGTTCACCCTTGAACCCAACAACATCGCACACCAACTCGGCCAATTCGCGGATGGTGCAATCCTTACCTGTGCCAATGTTGACTAACGGCGGCTGTTCATTATTCAGGAGAGCATCAAAGGTGGTAGGTTCAAGTTGCATTAAGTGCACACAGGCGCGCGCCATGTCGTCAGAGTAGAGAAACTCGCGCCGAGGAGCTCCGCTACCCCAGATATCGATTGACGATTTGCCGTTTACCTTAGCGCAATGCGCTTTGCGCAGCAGCGCCGGCAAGACATGTGAACTGTTTAGATCAAAGTTGTCATCCGGACCGTAGAGGTTGGTGGGCATTGCTGCAAGGTAATGCGAGCCGAACTGGCGATTATAGCTCCAGCACATTTCGATTCCTGCAATCTTCGCTAGCGCATACGGCCGATTCGTCGGTTCAAGCGATCCTGTCAGGAAATACTCCTCGCGGATGGGCTGCGGGCAGAGCTTCGGATAGATGCACGATGAGCCGAGAAATAAAAGGCGGCTAACGCGGCTTTGATAGGATGCCTCGATGACCGCCAGCTGGATTGCTAGATTGTCGCGAATGAAGTCGGCAGGGAACTGGTTGTTCGCCATGATGCCACCAACCCTCGCTGCAGCAAGAAATACATACTCCGGCTTCTCGGCTGCGAAGAACCGCGCGACATCCTCGGCTTTCGTTAAGTCAAGCTCGGCATGCGTCCGCTTTACAAGGTTGGTGAAACCCCTTTGCCCGAGCTGGCGGATAATTGCCGAGCCTACCAGCCCTCGATGGCCAGCAACGAAAATTTTCGCTTTCCGATCGAGCATTGGTTGTCCGAGCTCTGTCATTAGCTCTCCCGCACGTTGTATGCCGAGTACCCGTGACGTTGCACAAGAGCATCGCGTTCGGCCGCCATGAGATCGGCGTCGACCATCTCTGCCACCAGTTCATCGAACGTCGTGGTTGGGGCCCAGCCAAGCTCTTCACGAGCCCTCGTCGCGTCACCAAGCAGCGTTTCGACTTCAGCCGGACGGAAGTATCGCGGGTCGACCGCTACGATCACATTCCCTTGAGCGTCCGTGGCTTTTTCGTGGGTACCGGATCCGGACCACGTCAAATCCATTTCGAGGCGCTTCGCGCAGCGCTGGATAAACTCGCGGACGGAATACTGTATGCCGGTGGCAATGACATAATCTTTCGGAGTATTGGCCTGCAACATCCGCCACTGTATTTCCACGTAGTCGCGCGCATGGCCCCAATCCCGCTTGGCGTTTAGGTTGCCGATGAACAGCTGTTGTTGAAGTCCGGTTTTGATACGTGCAAGCGCGCGTGTGATCTTGCGAGTTACGAAAGTCTCGCCGCGAAGGGGAGACTCATGGTTAAACAGGATTCCGTTACATGCGTAAATCCCATAGCTCTCGCGGTAGTTCACGACGATCCAGTATCCGTAAAGCTTGGCTACACCATACGGTGAACGAGGGTAAAAAGGTGTCGTTTCGCGCTGCGGGATCTCTTGCACCAGGCCAAAAAGCTCCGATGTCGATGCTTGGTAGAAGCGTACCTTCGTCTCGAGCCTGAGAATGCGGATCGCCTCCAACAATCGCAGCACGCCGAGAGCATCCGAGTTCGCCGTATATTCAGGCTCCTCGAACGAAACTTGCACGTGAGACTGCGCTGCGAGGTTATAAATCTCATCGGGCTGCACCTTTTCCACAATATGGATCAACGATGACGAATCTGTCATGTCGCCATAATGCAAAATCAGATGCGGATGCTGTACGTGAGGGTCTTCGTATAAATGGTCGATCCGCATCGTGTTGAACAGCGATGTACGGCGTTTGAGGCCATGTACTTCATACCCTTTCTTCAGCAAGAGTTCTGCAAGATATGAGCCATCCTGACCCGTGATCCCTGTAATCAATGCTTTCTTCACGTCTCATACGTCCTTTATCGAAAAAGTCAGCGAGCCTATTTCGGCCAACAATTATATCCTAAAACAATGAACGCACCGCTTGCCAGCTTACTAGATATGTTTCTTAAATGGGTTTGGCCTCGGCTAAGCACCCACTCACAAGGCAGTCGGCTGCTGACCTTCTGTGAAGGAAGAAGCGCCGAAAGCTGGTGACGGGTGCGTAGGGGGAATACGTACGACCCTGTTGTCGAAGCAGAGGCGCCAGGCGAACAAGCATGGACGACCCTGGGTTTCGAATGGGGTCTGTTTAGAGAGCGCATCCGTGCTTAAAATATCCCTGCAGTCGCGCCTCCCACGGGTCGTAAAATTCTGTTGACGAGCACATAGGCTCCGCGTCGTTGCGTTGGTGAATGCTTGGTCATTCACCGGCTGCATCCAACTGGAACGCGAAGAAAAGCGCAACCAGGCGGGGTCTGCCATATAGTGGATCAAG
>JASIJW010000545.1:0-4221 GCA_030050035.1 Acidobacteriaceae bacterium
ACGGGAGTTTTCAGGTCCTGCACCAGCGTTCCTTTACGCCATACGTTGAGAGTCTGCAGGCCATGGCAGATGGCCAGCACCGGCTTGCGGTCGCGGAAGGCCGCTTCGAGCAGCAGCTTATCGACTGCATGGCGTGCGGAATCAGACTCTCCGCACTCGGGAATCCGCGCCTCGCCGTAAAGCGCGGGGTCCACGTCATAGCGGCTGCCGGGAAGCAGAATTCCATCGATATCAGCTAGCAGCGAGGCCACTTTTTCGCGCGGATCTGAGACGGAATGCGCGAGCGACAGAGAAAGCACCACCGGCTCGGCGCCCGCGGCGTTCAGCGCCTCAATATATGGTGGCAGCGCGCGGCCGTTGTACTCGGTGTCGCTGCTGGTGGGCTGCGGAATGGCGATGCGGATCATAGAAGGTTCCAGTTTAATCGTTGCGCGCAATCAAATATTGGGTAACGCTGTGCGCGGATTTGTCTATGCCAACAGGCCTATCACCAGGACGGCCAACAGCCCTCAACAGGCCCACATCCCACGTTCAGCAAGGGGGAGCGTCATGGCAGTTTCAGCCCGGGGCAATCCGCTGGATCCATTGCGCCCGGTCGGGCCCGAGCCGGTCTCAAGCAGCGGGGTTGTGGAGATGCACGTTGTCAGACCGCAACAAGAGAGGGTACAGCAGTGGCGGGCGCGCTGGGAAGAAATGAGAAAACGCGTCAAGCAGCCTGTACAGGATGCCAGCCACAACCTGGCGCGCGAGCTGAGCAACAATGCCGATTACGTGAAGGCTCGTGCCCGTCACTACCACCAGCACCGGCCACTGCACGTGCTTGGAGTGATCGCTGCGGTCGGCTTCGCGCTGGGGCTGGTGCTCGGACTGCGGAGGCGCTGATATGGAACAAGAGAAACATCTCGCACAAAGCATCGACGAGTTGCGCAACGATCTCAAGGGTTTCATCGAAACGCGCGTGGGAATTCTCCGCGCCGAGCTGAATTCCGGCGTGAAGAGAGCCCAGCGTGGAGCAATCCTGCTGGGCGCCGCAGTCGTGCTGGCGATGCTGGGCTTGTTGCTGCTTAGCTTTTGCGCCGCGCTTGCCGTTGCAGCCGGGTTGGGCGCCATCACCAACCAGATGGGGCTCGTCTGGGGTTTCCTGGCGATCGGCGGATTCGGCGTGCTGCTGGCCGCTGCGCTTGCCGTGATCGGCAAGGCGAGGTTGAAAGCCGCGAACCTGGCACCCAAGCGGACGCTGCGCGTGCTGCAGCGCGACCAGGCATTTCTGCGCAAGGGAGGTCAGCAATATGGCGAGCAAACACGCGCGCGCTGGAGCGCCTGACATTGGCGAACTTGAACAGCGGGCAGAAGAGCAGTTGCAAAACGTGGGCCGTCACGTCGCCAATCTGCGCCAAAGCTGGCACGAGGAAATGGACGTGCGCAACCGCGTGAAAGATGGCGTCCACGCCAAACCGGGCGCTTTTTACGGCGCAGCCGCAGGCGGAGCCTTTCTCACCGGATACTTTCTGGCGAGGATTCTCAAGGCCTAGGCGCGCCTGTCTGATTTGCCTGCATTGAAGGTTGGCTGAGGTGCAAACGGGAGGCTGCGCTCGGCCATATGCTTCTCAACCATGTAATAGATGATCAGTGAAATAGATCAGTGAAATAGCCGTCCAGCCAGCAAATGCGCTGTCTGTCGCCGGATTTTCAGGAAATCCATTTCAGTACCCGGATGACCCCCATGGAAGCAGACTTGCGGTGAGCTGAAACTTCCTTCCGCGAGGCAATTTCATCTCGATTTGCCGAGTAGTAGTTGTAAGCCTTCAATAGCATCTCTTCATTCGTCAACGTAGGTTGCCAACCCAAACGTTCCTTAATGCGCGTTGTGTCGAATGTAAAGCTCTCCGCAATCATTTTGTAGTGATAGGGCCCGAGGGGCGATACGTGCAGCTTATGTGCGAGCATCATGGCGGCGATAGTCGGGCCTTTCGGTAACGACCGCACCACCGATCGGCTTCTCGATGCGCGGATCACTGCCTCGTAGACTTCCCGCATAGATTTCACATCGTCCGACCCGATGTGAAGCAGATCCGATTTCCCATACGCCGCAGCCTGAATGCACGCGGTTGCAAGATCGTCAGCATAAATAAACTGATATCGGTTATCGCCCTTGCCAACCACCCACACCGTCTTATGGTCATCAATGAATTCGTAGAGGATCGCCAAAAGGCCAAGGCGACCGGCGTCCATAATCGTGGGGCAGCGCAACGTCACCACGTCTAGATCGTTCTTAAATTGCTGCAGAATTTCTTCCCCTGCCAGCTTCGATTTTCCATAAAGCTCCACCGGCGCGGGAACATCGCGTTCTTCGTGCACGGGATGACCGAGGTTGGCCGCCCACAAACAATTTGAGGAGAGAAATACGAACGGCCGCACGCCAGCGGCCTGCGCCGCCTCTGCCAGAATCCGGGTGGCATCTACGTTCGACGACCACAACAGATCGTGATCCAGCTTCATGCCATGCGCAAGCTGAGCAGCAACGTGGAACACGGCATCAAAGCGATGTTCAGAGAAGATCCGATGTACGAGAGCGCGATCACGAAGATCGCCTTAAACACTGGTGAGCCCTTCAAGCGAATCCTCATCCGCCTCGAGGTCCACATTCACAACGGTGTGACCTTCCCGCAGCAGTCTGCGCTTGAGGACTCCTCCGAAAAAGCCGGAGGCGCCTGTTACTAGGTAATGAGACATGGGTGAAACTGATTATATAGAACTGGAACCTGACCAGACACGGTCCGCGTCAATGATGGAGCAGCCCCTGCGCTGCGCCAAGAACGCCGCTCTTGGTGGCGCTGGAGCTCTTGCTTGTGCCGCTGGTGTCCTTCAACATTGATTCCATATTGACGTGGATGGATGGGCTCGCCGTAGTTCCAGTGACCGAGATGGGGATGCCATTCGTTGCTGCGCTGTGCAGGAAGTTGCCGCCCATGCTGCTCATTGCAGTGTTTACGGCTCCGCCAACTCCGCTGCTCGTGTTCAGTTTGGCTGAGAGCTTGAAGTCGAGCGCACCGGACGCGGCCACGGTACCGTCGCCCGTGGCTGTGCCCAGAGAAGGCACATCGCAGTAGATCTGACTCAGCTGGGTGGATTGCGGCGTGGAGACGACGTTCGTAGTGAACTTGCGAATGTCGGTAGCGTTCTCGGCGCTCGAGCTCGCAGATTTTGTCGCGGCCGATCCGGCCAACCCTTCCATTTTCGAAGGCAGCGCGAAGCCGGCCAGGCGCGTATTGTCGATCTCAACCGGACCGGCGATGCGCAGTGTTGCGGGCGTTCCGGTAATGTCCAGATTCGCAGTCAGCGTGCCGCCGTGCAGAGATGACCCGCTGGGCAGCCGGATGCCAACCGCCGGCAGCAACTGCTCGAGGTCATCGACCGGCAGGCCGGGCGCGGCGAGATGCAGGTTGAGCGTGACGCTGGTCCCGGTCATCTGATAGGCGCCGTTGATGTGCGCAGCCACGTTGCCGGTGTGGATGGCAAGGTCGGTGATCTGGCCGTTCAGCGCGCCGATGTTGCCATTCATCGACAAATCTGCGTCTACCGGCTGCGGCGCGGGTGAGCCGTTGCGCGAGAGCTTGAGATTCGCTGCGGTCAGCTTGCCCGTTGTCGTCATGGTCTTGCCGTCGGAGTCGATCTTTGCGTCAAGGTCGGCTATTGTCGAGATTCCATCGGAGGGCGCAACGACGCCGGCAGCCACAAGATCGAAATGTTTCACCTCGATGGTTGCGTGCAGCGGTGTGTTCATGGCATTCGGCTGCCCAACAGGACCAGCCGTGCCGTTCAGCGTCACCGTGCCACTGGCGGGCAGATCGGCTGTCAGTTCAAACGGCATGGGAGTGGTAAGGGAAAGGTCCTTCACCGTCACATTCACGTGATCGTAGACAAACGGTTTGGCGTTCGCAGGGATTCTCGAAACATCGACGCTGCCATTCTTGATATTCAGCTCGCCAATCGAAACATCAGGATCAGCGCCCGAGGGCGAGGCACTGCTCGATTTGCCGCCGAGGCTCGCGTAGTTCCAGGTACCGTCAGGTTGCTGGATCAACTGAATCTGAGGCGCCTCGGCAGTGAAGCTCGAGATGTGCAACTGTCGCGTGAAGAGGAGCGCGGCTGTGCCGACGCCGATGTGCAGTGATTTGGTTTGGAAGAACGGCGCTGAGCTGAAGGCGGGATCGTCGGCGA
>JASIJW010000546.1:0-4352 GCA_030050035.1 Acidobacteriaceae bacterium
AAACGGCTCCATTCCGGCTTCCAGATGGCGCGTGATGTTCTCCATCACCACAATGGCGTCATCCACCACGAATCCGGTGGCGATAGTGAGCGCCATCAGCGACAGGTTGTCCAGCGAATAGCCGAAGATGTACATCACGGCAAACGTGCCGACAAGCGATACCGGAACCGCAACGCTGGGAATGATGGTGGCACGCGGGCTGCGCAAGAAGAAAAAGACGACCAGCACCACCAGAATGACCGATTTGACCAGCGTGAACTCTACATCGCGCACAGAGGCGCGGATGGTCGTTGTGCGGTCCATCACAATGGTGGTATTGATGCCATTCGGGATCACCGCCTGAAGAAACGGCATCTGCGCGCGGATGCGGTCGACCGTCTCGATGATATTCGCGCCCGGCTGACGGAAGATGATGATGAAGATGCCGCGGTGACCATCCATGTAGCCGGCGGTGCGGATGTTCTGGGTCGAGTCCACAACATCGGCAACGTCGGAAAGCCGCACGGCTACGCCGTTGTTGTAGCCGATGATGAGCGGCTTGTACTGCTCGGCCTCTGAAATCTGGTCGTTGGTGATGATGTCCCGCGTAATGCCGTTGCCGGAAATCTGGCCCCGCGGCGCGTCGGAGTTTTGCAGGCTCAACACCGACTCCACGCTGCCAAGGGTGAGCCCCATGCTCTGCAGCTTGGTCGGGTTCACCTCCACGCGGACTGACGGCGTCGCGCCGCCGCCCACGAACACCTGCCCCACCCCGTTGATCTGCGAAAGCTTCTGCTCGAGGATGGTCGAGGCCAGGTCGTAGAGCTTGGTGACGTTGTACTTGTCCGACGACATGCCGATGATCATGATCGGCGCGTCGGCGGGATTCACCTTGTGGTAGGACGGGTTCGACGGCAGGTCCGCGGGCAGGTAAGTGCGCGCGGCATTGATAGCCGCTTGAACGTCGCGCGCCGCTCCGTCAATATTGCGGTTCAGATCGAACTGCAGCGTGACGCTGGTCGAGCCCAGCGAACTCGACGAAGTCATCTCCGTAATGCCGGCGATATGGCTGAACTGCCGCTCGAGCGGCGTAGCCACGCTGGCCGCCATGATCTGCGCGCTCGCTCCCGGCAGGCTGGCGCTCACGCTGATGGTGGGAAAGTCCACCTGCGGCAGAGGCGCAACCGGCAGCACGGTGTAGCCAATAATGCCTGCAATCGCGACACCAATCGTCAGCAGCGTGGTCCCTACCGGCCGCTGGATGAAAGGAGACGAAAGGCTCATGCGCCCTCCGTAACCGTCTGCTCCTTGCGCGTGGGCGTGTGCGACAAACGGCGCCCGGTGATGCGCTGCCCGAGCCGGTCAAAGAAGACGTAGATAACGGGGGTCGTGTAAAGCGTAAGGATCTGGCTGAGCAGCAGGCCGCCCACCATGGCCACGCCCAGCGGCCGGCGAAGCTCCGAGCCCAATCCGCGGCCCAGCGCCAAGGGTAAGCCGCCCAGCAGCGCCGCCATCGTGGTCATCATAATCGGCCGGAAGCGCAACAGGCTCGCTTCGTAGATCGCTTCCTCGGAGTCCTTGCCGTGCTCGCGCTCGGCTTCCAGAGCAAAGTCCACGATCATGATGCCATTCTTCTTCACAATGCCGATCAGCAGGATGATGCCTATGATGGCCACTACGCTGAGGTCCTGATGGAAGAGCATCAGCGCCAGCAAAGCGCCCACGCCCGCAGAAGGCAGCGTGGAGAGAATCGTGATGGGATGGATAAAGCTCTCATACAGCACCCCCAGCACAATGTAGACCGTCACCAGCGCAGCCAGAATCAGCAGCGCCTCATTGGAAAGCGAGTTGCGGAACGCCGCCGCTGTTCCCTGGAAATCAGCCTGAATACTGGCTGGGAAATGCAGCCGATTGACCACCTTCTCTATGTCGTTAATCGCCGTGCCCAGCGATGCATTCGGCGCCAGGTTGAAGGAAACCGTTACGCTGGGGAACTGGCCCTGGTGGTTGATCGACAGCGCCTCAGTTGTATCCACGGCGTGGGTGAACGTGCCGAGCGGAACAGCGTTGGCGCCCACCGATGCCGTCATTGTGTTAGCCGTGCCCTGAGCTATTGTCCCGGCCAGCACGCTGCTCGGAGCTGTGAGTACGCCGGATGAAGGCGTGTACCGCACGGAAGAGGTCAGCGCATTCGAGCCCGCGGCTGCAGACGCTGAAGAGGTAAACGACGTCGCCGCGCTGGCTCCCGTAGCGTTCGTCGAAGCGCCCGTCTGGATGTACAAATCGCCAAGCTGCGACGGATCCTGCTGCCACTTTGGGTCCGTCTCCAGAATCACGTGATATTGGTTGAGCTGCGTGTAGAGCGTGTTGATCTGGCGCTGCCCGTAGGCGTCATAGAGGGTATTGTCGATTGTCGCGGGCGCAATACCCAGCCGCGAGGCCGTCACGCGATCGATCACCAGCTGGATGGCCCGGGCGCCCGTCTGCTGGTCGGTGGCCACGTCTTCCAGGTCAGGCAGCTTCTTCAACTCGGTCACGAATCGGTTCGACCAATCATTCAGCTCATCGGTGTTCGGATCTTCGAGCGTGAACTGGTACTGAGTACGGCTCACGCGGTCATCCACCGTGATGTCCTGCACCGGCTGCATGTAAAGGTGAACGCCGACTACTTGCGCGAGCTTTGTCTGCAGGCGCCGGATCACGTCCGAGGCGCTGATGTGGCTGGGCACGCGCTGGTCAAGCGGCTTGAGGTTGATGGAGATGCGGCCGCTGTTGAGAGTAGTGTTGATGCCGTCGGCGCCGATAAACGACGAGAGGCTCTCGACCGCCGGATCCTGAAGGATGATCTTCGAGAGTTCCTGCTGTTTTTCCGACATCGCATCAAAAGAGATCGACTGTGAGGCCTGTGAGATGCCCTGGATTACACCAGTATCCTGCACCGGGAAAAAGCCCTTCGGGATCCAGATATAGAGAAGTACCGTGAGCACCAGTGTGGCTAGCGCGATGAGCAGCGTGATGGTCTGGTAGCGCAGCACTACCTTCAGCGTGCGGCCGTAGAAAGCGATCATCCGCTCGAAAATTCGCTCGGACCAGACATACAATCGCGTCTGCTTCTCCTCCGGGTCGTGGCGCAGGATGCGCGAGCACATCATTGGCGTGAGCGTCAGCGAGACCACCGCCGAAATCACGATGGTGACGGCCAGCGTTACAGCGAATTCGCGGAACAGCCGCCCCACCACGTCGCCCATGAACAGCAGCGGAATGAGCACAGCGACGAGAGAAACCGTCAAGGAGAGAATCGTGAAGCCAATCTGCCCGGCGCCGGTTAGCGCCGCCTCAAGCGGCGGCATGCCCTCTTCGAGATAACGGCTGATGTTCTCGATCATCACGATGGCGTCGTCGACCACGAAGCCGGTCGAAATGGTTAGCGCCATCAGTGACAGGTTGTCGATCGAATAGCCCAGCAGGTACATCACGCCGAAGGTGCCCACCAGCGAGAGCGGGACGGCGACCGAGGGAATGATGGTTGCGTGGAGGCTGCGCAGGAACAGGAAGATGACCAGTATCACCAGGCCGATGGTGAGCAGCAGCTCGAAGTACGTGTCGTTCACCGACGCCTGGATGCTGGTCGTCATGTCGGTCAACGTGGTTACACGGATCGAGGCCGGCAGGCTCGCCTCAAGCTGAGGCAAAACCTTTCGAATGGCGTTGACGACGAGGATGGTGTTATAGCCCGGCTGGCGCTGGATGTTCAGGATCACCGCCGGCGTGGTATTCATCCACGCCGCCATCTTGGTGTTCTCCACGCCGTCCACCACATTGGCTACGTCCTTCACGAATACCGGCGCGCCGTTGCTGTAAGCGACCACGACGTCCTTGTACTCGTCGGCGGTTTGAAGCTGGTCATTGGAGTCAATCTGGTAACTGAGCCGTGGCCCATCAAAGTTTCCCTTTGCGCCGTTCACACTGGCGTCGGTCAGGGCCGTACGAACGTCCTCTAAATTCAACCCGTAGGAGGAAAGCTGAACAGGATTCACCTGGATGCGGACAGCCGGTTTCTGGCCGCCGCTGATGCTTACCAGGCCCACGCCCTGCAACTGCGAGAGCTTGGGCGCCAGCCGCGTGTCCACTAGGTCCTCTACCTGCGAAAGCGGCATGGTATCGGAAGAGATGGCCAGGGTGAGAATCGGCGCGTCGGCGGGATTGGTCTTGCTGTAGACGGGGGGAACCGGAAGATTGGCCGGTAGATAGGTTCCGCCCGCATTGATGGCCGACTGCACCTCTTGCTCGGCAACATCCATTCCGAGCGTAAGGCTGAACTGCAGCACAATCACCGAAACCCCGCCGGCGCTGGTCGAGGTCATCTGGCTCAG
>JASIJW010000547.1:0-6381 GCA_030050035.1 Acidobacteriaceae bacterium
TACTTAGAGCCGCGTTGCGCCATCTGCGCCGCGGGAGAATGAGAAGAACGATACAGGCAAGACTGGCTCCCCCGCCGGCGGCTAGCCATCCCGGCCGCCCGTTCAGCTTGCTGCTGGTTGGATGCGCCGGGGTGGTGTTGACCGTCAGCTGCACCTGGCCAGTGGCGTTGATCGAGGTTGGATTCACGAAGCACGCAGCTTCCGTCAGGTTCGAGGGCAGCGTGCAGGCAAGGTTGATGAGGTTCGTGTAGTTGCTCGCGACGTTGACATTCACCATCGCAATAGCAGCCGCTCCTGCGGCCGCGGTAGCGCCCGAAGAGGTCAGTCCGAATGGAGAGACTGTGATCGGGATCGAGGGCGAGGTCACCTCGGTATAGGTCGTGTCGCCTTCATAGAACGCCGTCAGATTGTTGCTGCCGACATTGCCGTCCACTGCTGTCGTCAGCGTGGCCACTCCGTTTGTGATGGTCGCGGGATTGCCGACGTTCTCGCCATTTAACTGGAATTGCACGAGTCCCGTGGGAGTTGGCTGACCGGTGCTCGCGTCCGCCACATTCGCGGTCAGCGTGACATTCTGATTTGGAGCGATGCTCGATGTCGAGGCAGTTACTGTTGCGGTCGCAGGCGAGCCGGGCGGCAGCACTTCGATTTCACCCATCATGCCGCCGTCTTCGTGCTCGAGGATATGGCAGTGATACACGAAGGTGCCAACGACGTTCGGATCACTAAAGTCCATGCGGACCGTGATGCTGTGGTACGGTCCGCTGCCGCTCCAGTAGGGAATGTCCATGGTGTCGCGCAGGGCTGGATCGTTTACGGGTTGACCGTCGATGGCCAACACCTGGAAGTGAAGCTGATGAATGTGGAAGATGTGGTCTTCCTGGGCCCGGTTTTCAATTGTCCAGTCCTCGACTGTTCCCGCATGGACAACTATGTTGGGCTGCTGGTCCATCGTGAAGATGGTGGGAGTCTGGCCTTCTTCGGTGATGTAGAAGGTCGTGGGACTGTTCGGGTTTGCGGGATTCTGCAACACCTCGGAGAAATACAGGTTGCGGTGAGCCACGGGCGTGAGATTCGCCAAACTGTTATACAGCGTGGTGTTCACAGGGCTGATTGTGGATGGCACCTGCGCCGGAGGGGGCGCGCCATTCTGGCTCACGACGTTGGCAATCGGCCGCGTGGGATCGTAATCTCCGTCGGGGCCGGTGTTCTGGTATTGGGTGACGAGTTGCGCGGTATCGCCGATGTTGGGCGTGGTCACGACAAATTCAGCACGCGCTCCGGGCCCAAGCTGAATTGTTGTCTGAGTCGCGCTTCCGCCTGACGAGAGGGGATAACCGTCAATCGAGTACACCTGCATCGGCTGGGCAGTGCCGTTGACGACGTATTGAAGGTTCAGAATGGTGTCGGCAGCAGTATTCGCCACACGCCACAACTCCTGCTCGCCCGGAGGGGTGTCGATCACAGCCGGCGTATAGCTGGGATACGTAACCGGAATATAGTTGATCGACAGATCCCACGCAGGGATGTTGTTGTCATTAGCTTCAGACGCGGGCAGGAGCTGGTCGCGGAGCACCAGCGTCCGCGTGGGCATTCCGGCCAGCGATGGAAAGACGTTCTGGATGCCCTCGACGATCAGCGCGCCTGTGGCTCCGCCCTGTACCTGACCTTCGGAGATGCCGTGCGGGTGCGGGTGATACCAGTAGAGGCCGGGCGGCTCTGTAGTTGGAATCGTTACGTTGTAATCGAAGCTTTGCCCCGGCTGAACGAGCGTATGAATGACTTCATCCTGGCCGCAAACCGGCGCGATGTCCGTTCCATGAAAGTGAATGTTGGTAACATTGGTCCCCATCGTGCCGTTGCAAGCGGGACTGGTGCTTGTTGTGGCGTCGTTCGAGAGCGTCATCTTCATGCTGGCCATGTTGTCGCTCGTGCTCGACGCTGTGGCCGCAGGAAGCTCGTTCTGGAAATGGATGATGAGGTTATCGCCGGGATTGACAACCAGGGTGGGAGCTTCAAGCCCGGTGTTGGTTACGTAGCAGTAGCGCACCAGTCCCTGCGAATCGGTCACGGTGTAGAAACCAATCGTGACTTCGAGCACGCCATTCTGGCTCTGGAGCACGGGAGGGTCGGAAACGACCGAGCCTGTCGTGTATCGCGCGCAGACCTGATCTGCGGCCGTTGTGCCCACTGCCGCGGGTGAGGTCAGCTTGGAGAAGTCCTGTGCTGAGACAGCGCCGCGGCCTGGGTACCGGCGCTGGGTTTGGGCTGGCGCTGCCATTGCCGGCAGCAAAGGAACCAAAACTGTAAGGGAAAAGACAACAGTACGCCATGACAGAGGAACTGCTCTACCCTTCATTTCCTTGCCTCGCAAAAGAACGCAACTTTAGCTTCCGGGCCAACGACGCGAGCCGTTGGCCCTCATAACTGTTGAACCTTGCGGGCAGGGCCCCTATAGTAGAGGCAACCCGCGGCTTGTCCGGCTGTGGTTTACCAGATCCTCGCGGCTCTCCGCCAAGAGTCAGCCGCGGGGATCTGGTTCAGTTTGCTATTGCAGATTTTTCTTCTTCTCTCGAGCACACGCGCTGCAAATCCCTCCTGCTTCCAGCCGAATGACCTGAATTTCAAAGTCATTCTTCACAGCAATCTCTTGTTTCAACATCTCGAATGCAGGAGTTGCGAACTCGATGATTCCTCCGCAGGCGAAGCAGGCCAGATGCAAATGGTCCTGTTGCGTCCTGACTTCGTAGTAGTGTTTCTCGCCGTTCAGATGCATCAGATCAAGCTCGTCGAGCATGCCGAGCTTCTTGAGCAGCTCGATGGTTCTGTACACCGTTGCGCGGTTGATATTGGGGTCGCGCTCACGCGCCAACTCGAGCAGGCTCGCTGCATCCAGATGCGTTTTTGCTTCCTGAATGGTCGCAATCAGGGCGCGGCGCTGCGCAGTCAACCGCACCCCTTTAGCTTCCACCTCTCTCAATAACGCGCAACGTTGGAACACGGGCAATCCCCTAATTGCGAATCAGTCGCAACAGTCGATATAGGACTAAATTGGTCCCTATTTCTATATACGACAAAATTAGTCCGAATTACAAGGCCTTCCAAAAAATTTCCGTGCAGATGAGGTGGCAAGGAGAACGGGGGTGAAGCCAAAAGCCTCATCTCCGTCGCCGGATCGCCCATCGATCACCTCGTGATCATCATGCAGGAGAACCGGATATTCGATAACCTCTTCAATGGTTTTCCTGGCACGGACACCGCCCAAGCCGGCCTGAGCAATGGCATGCTAATTCCGTTGAAGCCATTTCGCTTGCCGACGGCCGCGACCTCGATCATAGCCACATGCGCTGGCTGCAAGACGTGGACAATGGCGCGACGGACGGCTTCGCGCAGGGCCAGGTCAACCCCCTCTACACTGCCACACTGCCATTCTCTTACGTGCCGGAAAAAGACGTTTAGCATACTGGACCATGGCGCGAAACTACGTCCTCGGTGATCGGCTCATTGGCCCCAACGGCACTGAGCTGCCAGGCGCCCCGCCGTGTTTCGGTTACCAGACCATCGCTGACCTGCTCGACCAAAAAGGTGTCTCCTGGCGCTACTACGTGCCGGGCCCCGGTGACAGCTTTTATGAGCTATCGGCGTTTCAGGCTGTTCGCCATATCCGCTGCGGCAGCGACTGGGACAGAAAGTCATCTCTCCGCAGGACCAAGGTGCTCGTCGACTTAGCGCATAATGAACTCGCGCAGGTTACCTGGATCATTCCTGACTGGACTCACTCCGACCACCCCGATTCGGGGAGCCTTGAAGGACCGGATTGGGTTGCGTCCATCGTGAACGCCATCGGCCAGAGCCAATACTGGAACTCGACGGCCATCTTTATCACCTGGGACGATTGGGGCGGCTCGCATTCGACCGAGAGAAGAATGAAGTGTTGTTCGGGATTGCATGCCGACGGTTTCCTTGCGGCGTTTTTAAGAAAATGCTTGAAATCCAATCGGATTTCCTCCGAAGCGGTCTCAAGCGCTGATTCCAATTCCCGCTTACCGAATTCAAGAACAAGCCTTCGACGGTCTCAAAAAGGTCAACCAGCCATGAGCTGCGTGAGCAAACCGACTAGAGGCTTTTGTGTGGCGTAGAATAGCCTGTCACTGGAGCTATCGTTCGCCGCCGCGATATCCATATCCAGCCAGACATATTTCTATCGAAAATTTTTTGGCGGAAAATCGGATCGTCCGCCCGACATAACAAGGGCACTTATGGCTGAGGCTGACATTTTTAACTCGGCAATCCCAGCTGACCAGCCAGAAGTTGTGCGGGGCAACGTAACTGCAGAGGACCGGGTCTCCGAACTCTACGAAGTCCATAGAGCGAAGATGTACCGTTTTCTCCTGAGCCAAGGGTTGGATTCTGGAACTGCCCAAGAACTGGCTCAGGAAGTCTTTGTCAGACTGTTCGTCGCCATCTCAAAGGGTAAAAAAATCCTTTCAGAGCAGGCATGGCTTTACGGGGTAGCGTCGAAGCTCGCGGTGGATTATTGGCGACGAGAAGGCCGGGCCATGTGGGTGGAGCTTGATTCTTTGCCTTTGCCTGCCGATCATTTGCCATCTGCCGGCCCTACGCCTGAAGCCGCACTGGAACAGCAGGAACGTCTAAGGCGGGTAGCCAGAGTCCTGATCCATTTGCCAAAAGAGCAAAGGTTAGGGATTCAGCTCAGAATGCAAGGGCTGCGCTACCGAGCAATCGCTGAAATTTTAGGAGTAAGTGTTTCGACGGTCGGCGAGTTGATCTCTCGGGCTGTCGAACGCCTGAGGAGCGCTGCCGATGGCTAACCACCTGCTCCACCAAGAATTGCTGGCCTATTTGGATGGGGAACTATCCAAACGCCAAATGGCCAAGGCGGCCAAGCATCTCCAATCGTGCTGGAGCTGCCGAGTGGAGTTGAGGCGTCTGGAGAACGATCTCGTCACGCTCCTCGATGCCCAAAACGAGGTGTTGTCCAGTCTTCCACAACCAGCTTGTCCATGGTCAGCCTTTGACGTTCTGCTCGCTCGAAGCCTGCCCGGAAAACCCTCTCGCCTGCGGATCTCTCTAGCAGCACAGTTTATTCCCTACCTCCGCTTCGCGGGTCTTGCATGCGCACTGATCTGTCTTATTGTGCTGCTGGTCTTTTCATACTCGATCTTCCGATCTGATCCGGTCTCGGCCAAGGAGGTTTTGCGGCAGGTTGGCGTCGCCGACGCAACCCGCACCTCTTTCGCCAGGGACCAGGTGCTTCGGCAAGAAATTCACGTCCACCGAAGAACACGCGACGGGGAAGTGCAGCGTGACGAAGTAGAGGTCTGGAAATCGGATGCAGCGACTTATTGGAACACCTCGGACAAAAACTCTGCCGCCGCCGGGCTCGAAGCAGAATATGCACTCAACAAAGTTCCGATGGACCTCCCGCTCTCTGCCATCGCTCTGGCTGACTGGGCCCGAGTTCTTGGAAGCAGCCCAATGGTTTCCTGGCAGGGTGATGACCTTAGTTTGACGATTATCGCTGCCGATAGCACTACAACGAACTCGATTGAGCGCGCGAGTTGGATAATTCAACCGAGAACATGGCAGTTAGAAGAAATGACTTTGGATTTTTCGGACGCTTCTTTCGAAGTAACGGAAAGCGGTCTTTCGCGCCTGCCGGTAAGCATCGTGCCGGTGAATCTCTTGGTTCATTTGGGGCTTCCTATTCCGCAGACACTTCCTCGGACGATTGCCAGTCATCCAGCGAAGCCAGTACTTCATTCGGCGTTAAGCCCGATCCATCTTCAAGGATGGAATCCTGACACCGCCGAACTTGATGTATTAACGACGTTACATCGCTTACATGCTGATCTGGGAGAACCGGTTACCGTTTCTCGTTCAAATAATTCAATCCTGGTTGACGTTTGGGAGTTGCCAGAACCAAGACAACGCGAGATTAATGTGGCAATGCAAGACCAGCCCGGCGTGCGTGTAGAGACGCAGGCTCCTGTGGATCTCATGATTCCCACAGGCAAGTATGCGCAGCATCTGATCAATCCAACATTGCGGATTGCGGCCGACTCAACCGGCGGAGATCAGCGTTTAATTAAATTCCTCGGCGGCAATGAAAAGGAAGAAGCATATGCACGGGAAGCATTGGCAACGAGCACGGCCATCCTTTCCCATCTATACACAATTCATAACCTCGCACAACGCTTTCCCCGCGGAACGCGAAGACAGATTGAGCCCTGCCGCTCGCGCGCAATTAATGATACTGGTGGACGATCACGCCGCAGAGGCTACAAAGGAATTTGCGGCGTTAAAAACGCAGTTAGAACCTCTGGATGCGGCGTTCAATATAGATCCAGTTGAATTACC
>JASIJW010000548.1:0-7965 GCA_030050035.1 Acidobacteriaceae bacterium
CAAGCCCGCGCCGCCGAATCCCTGGCGCACGACTGGCCTCGAATGGAAAACACCGTCGCCGCCGCCGACGCACAACTTTGACCAGACGCCTGTCGTCACCTGGAAGGCCTATGACTTTGAAGCTCAACGCGAAGAGTTGGGCCTCGTGCCCCCGCAGGAGGTGCAAATTGACTGAGCCGGCCGATCTTGCCCTGCGCGAGCAGTTCAGCACCCCCGCTCTGCGGGAGCAGTTCAGCAATATTGACCAGCAGCGCGAAAGCTCCACGCTCGGCATGTGGATCTTCATCATCACCGAGATGATGCTCTTCGGCGGTCTGTTCGTCGCGTTCACCGTCTACCGGCTTCGATATCCGCACGCGTTCCTCACCGGCAGCAGCGAAATGGAATTCACGCTCGGCGCCGTCAACACGGCGGTGCTCATCTGTAGCAGCCTCACCATGGCGCTGGCCGAGTGGTACGCCGAGCAGGGCAAGGGGCTGCGCTGTGCCATTCTCCTGCTTGCCACGGCCGTCATCGGCGCCGTGTTCGTCGGCATTAAGTTCTTCGAGTACTATCTGCACTTTCGCGACCACAAAATGCCGGCCTTCGGATTTTCAGCCTCAGGCGGCCTCGCTCCTCAAATCCAGCTGTTCTTTGTGTTCTATTTCCTCATGACCGGCTTGCACTCGCTGCATCTAATCATCGGCATCGGTCTCATGCTCGGCATGTTCGCTCCTGCCTTTTCCGGCGTAATCACCGCGAAGTATCACACGCCCATCGACAATGCCGGCCTCTATTGGCACTTCATCGACGTCATCTGGGTCTTTCTCTATGCCATCTTCTACATTCCCGGAGCGCATTTGAAATGACCGCACAGGAAAACGCCGCGCCTAGCTCGCAGCCATCTCGTTCAAGCCTTGGCGCTACCATCCTCACATGGGTGGTCCTGCTTGGCCTCACGCTTCTCACGTCGCTCCTTGCGCTCGTCGACCTTGGCGCCGCTACGCCCATCATCGGAATCGTCATCGCTGTTGTGCAGGCTTCGCTTATCGCTCTCGTCCTCATGCATACACTGCGCGGCTCACCGATGGTGCGTGTGGTCGCCGCGGGCGGCGTCCTCTGGTTCCTCATAATGATGCTGCTTACACTCACCGACTACGTCACCCGCGGTTGGCTTACGGCTTCTGGCAAATAGGTGTTCCTCATACTGCTGGGGTCGCGAGGCAGGCACGCGACAGCGCTGGCCATTGGGAATGGTGGAGCAGTGCGGGGCGGTCTGCGCGTCTTCTTCAGCTCACGCTGAAGTGTCAGTCGCCAAACTCCAGCTCGTCAAATTTCCAGTTCATCGAGCCGTCGCCATCTGTAAAAGATAACTGAAGCAATCCAGCTCAGCGCGAAAATGCCGACGATGAGATAACCCAGCGTTCCGAAGTTCCCGTTGAGGCTCCGCACCGCATCCCAGAACGCGCCGTTTAGTCCGAACTGACCGGCAAGCAAGCCAAGCGCCTCAATGCCGCCCACGACCAGCGCCACCAACACCGAAACAAACGTGATGGTCATGTTGTAGTAGAGCTTGCGCACCGGCTTTACGAACGCCCATCCATATGCGCCCAGCATCAGAATGTTGTCAGTCGTATCGATCAGCGACATCCCCGCGGCAAACAGGAGCGGAAACGCCAGGATCGACCAGATCGGCAATCCCTTGGACGCTTCTGCCGCCGAGATGCCGAGTAATCCGATCTCCGTCGCCGTGTCGAACCCCAGCCCGAAGAGCGCTCCCAGCGGATACATGTGCCAGCTTCGCCGGATCATGGCGAACATGGGCCGAAACAACCGCGCCAGAAATCCACGATCGGCCAGCAGAATGTCGAAATCTTCATCCACATAAGGTGCGCCGTTGCGCACGCGCACAAACGCCCGATAGATTGCCCGTAGCACGATGATGTTCACAATGGCGATGGCAAACAGGAACAGCGACGAGACCAGCGTGCCAATCACTCCGCCGATGGCCCTGGCCGCATCAACGCGGTGCTGCAGCGCCAGCGCCGTGGCCGCAATCGCCGCCGAGCCCAACACCACGATGGTCGAGTGTCCGAGCGAAAACATCAATCCCACGCCGACAGGCCGCTTGCCCTCCTGCATCAGCTTGCGCGTTACGTTGTCGATTGCGGCGATGTGGTCCGCATCCACCGCGTGCCGCAGCCCCAGGCTGTACGCCAGTAGAGCCGTGCCCAGAAGCAGTGGAAAACGATGGAAAGCGATGATCGCCCACAGCCACGCCGCTGCGTTGAAAACGAACAGCAGCGCGTAAATGGCGATGACTTTGCTGCGCAGGTCGCCGGCAGCGTCGTTGAACAGTTGAAGCAGGCTGAGGCGCGCATTATCGCTGGGCAGTGGCTGCATGGCCGTCGTTGCCGAGCCGCCGTCGGCCGCATATTCCTGCTGCTCAGGCAAAAAACTGCTCCTATACCCAAGGCGGGGCGCAAAACGCGCTCTGGGTGTGGCTTATCTTACCATTTTTGCGAATCAGCGGACCAAAGCAGCCCGCACCGCAGCTTGCATGGAAAGCGGCGCACAAATCTCTTATCCGAATTTCCATCTATGCGACAATGCAGGCACAGACGTTTTCCCCTTTCAGGGAGGGCTGTCATGTCCACCGGAACGAAATACCGTGGGCGCGCCATCTCGCTCTCGCTTTGCTTCCATGCCGTCATCCTCGGTCTCGTCCTGCTGGCCGGCGCCGATTTTTTACGCCATCATCTTCAGGTGACGCAGCCAGTCCGTGTTGCCAGCATCGAGATAGCTGGCGCCTCTCATTCCGTTCCGCTGCCATTTCCCCACTCTCTGACCGCCACTCACACCCGGCATCCTGCACCGTATACCGACGCGGCTGCCACAACCATGCTTCCGCTCGATCAGCCGCAACGCAAGACCTCCGGAGGCGGGTCGCCGCGCGCTCCTCACGCAGGGGATGGTTCCGGCGCTGCGCAAGTGCGCAATGGCAGCGACGCCGAAGACGAGCATCCCGCCTTTCCTGTTTTTTCTCCGCGGCCGCCCGTCACGGACAGGTCGCTGCTACCGCCATCAGAGCGGAAGATTATTGTCGATGTCGATGTGGATGCCCTGGGTGCTGTCGTGCACGAGTCGCTGGTGCAAGGTCTCGGCAACGGGCTCGATCAGATCGTTCTCGATACTGTGAAGTCCTGGCGCTTTCAGCCGGCTACAATCAATGGCAAACCTGTACCCACGCAGGCCGAGCTGATCTTTCCCTTCAACCCCAGTTATCCGATCAGCGACTCCTAAACGTTCTTTAATTGATGAAGCGAGATCGGCTGGAGATATTCGCCGAGCAGGCGCCGCTCCCACCACGCCCCGCTCTGCCGCTTCTCGTGCCAGTTGGTAAACCGGTAGCGATAAAACCGCGCGCGGATGAACGCCGGTGGCTGCCCGGCAAATGGGTCCACCCGCATCAGCTTCAACATCACCGCATCCCCGCTCAGCAGCTTTTTCACAAAGCGCAGGAACCACAGATCATACCGCCATACGTGGATTCCACCCGTGGTCGCGGCGACCGAAAACGGAAGAAACCAGATCAGCCAGTCCAGCCGCAAATGGTATGGCGCAACCTGCGGCGGCATGCGGCTTGGGTTGCCGGGCTTGCCTTTAAAGCCGTACTCGCGCCATTCGGTGGCTGGCGTGATTACGCGCTCGCTTGTGCCTTCGATCACGATTTCGTAGCGTTCGCGCCCCACCTGCCCGAACGCGCCATATGCGTTCACCAGGTGTAACGGGTTGTAGCTGCGGTTCATCGCCTGGTTGCGCGAGAAGAGGTTGAGCGCCGGACGAATGCTGAGCAGAAAGGTGATGGCGCCCAGCGCGTAGAGAGCCACGTCGAACGCCGGCAGTCGTGGCACAAACGCTGGCGCGTGCAACGGCAGCACCCATGCCAGTGCGGCATCGCTGCAGCCGGAGAAGCCGAGAACCACGGTGAGCCAGTTCAGCCATGAGTAATTTCCGCTTACGATCAGCACCAACTGGTGCAGGATGATGAGACCGGCCGCGACAGATGCTGCCGGCTGCGGTGCGAACAGTGCGAAGGGAACAGCAATTTGCACAAAATGGCTGAACAGCGCTGAAAATCGATGCATCGGCGCAGGAAGGCGGTGGAAGTACCAGCTCAGCGGGTTAGGCAGAGGCTGTGTTTCGTAGTGGTAGTAGAGGCACGTAAGCTTGCGCCAGCATTCGTCGTGGCGCAGCTTGATCAGTCCCGCGCCCACTTCAGTGCGAAACAGCATCCAGCGCAGGATAAGAACCGGAATGATCGTTGGCTGCACGCGCGTCGGCCCAAGGAACGCGGTGAAAAATCCGGCCTCGAGTAGCATCGACTCCCAGCCGAAGGCGAAGAACGTTTGCCCTACGTTAACGATCGACAAGTACAGGACCCACAGCAGCAGCCACGAGTCCATCGAGAGCCACACCGGGCCGGCCTCCGTCAGTCCGCAAATCGCGCAGGCTGAAACTGCAAGACCCGTCCACGCAACGAAATCGAGCAGCCGGTCGGAATAGCGCCAGAAGAAAAGGCTGGGCGATTGGAGAACGCTCGCCTTCCGCAGATATGCCGGAACCGGAAGCAGCCCGCGCTCGCCCAGCAGCGGCTTGAACTGGCGAGCCACAGCGAGGAAGGCGACAAAGTAAATAGCCGCCATGCCGCGTTGCAGCACCAGCCGGACAAGATAGATTTGCCCTAGCCATATGTGACCGAAGTAGGATTGCACTCTTCGGCAGCCTCCGCCTCAATTTACTTCCAGCTTAGATGATGGCCGGCCGCCGCAGAGAGATGTTTTCTTCAAGGATTGCGAGCCGGGAAGCAAGCTTCCCGGCTCTTTGCCTTAGAAATTCACCGTCACCTTCGCCGTCAGGGCCCGCGGCGTTACGTAGTGCGTTCCGCTGAAGGTTGAAAGAAAGTTATAGAGTGCGTACTTGTTGGTGATGTTGATCGCCGTTACGTCGAAGTCCCACTTGTAGCGCTCGCCGTGGAACAGATCGTTTTTGCCCGCCGTCACGTCGAACAGGTTGCGATGTGCAATGCGCGGCGGAGCATGGTCGTTGTCGCCGGTGCCGGGAGCCGGAATATTAATCAGGCTCGAGGTGAGTTGCGAAGCAAGACACTCGTACGGAGCATTGGGATCTCCATTCGGGACCTGCGTGCCGATCTGGTTGAAGCCTGTGGCCTTCACCCCGCTGCAGCTCAGGCCAGCCTGAAACTCCTGGTCGGGCGTCAGGGGAAGAAAGAGAGGGCCACTGGTTACGGAATTAACTCCAGCGGGGATTCCGTTGTCCACCAGCAGCACTGCGGGCTGGCCGTTGATCGTGGCCGGATTGCCATCAAGCCCGAACGAGCTATTGGCACACGCGGTGTTCGGATCAGTGGGGCTGTAGCATGGGGCCGAGCCGGCAACCAGCCCGGAATCGAACCGCCAGTTAAAGCCGGTCCACAGGCCGTTGGCCCAATGATCGCTCGCAACTTTGTACTGCAGGTGCGTGGTCTGGTTGAAGCGCTCGTCGTGGTCGATGCGGAATGGATAGCCCGGTGCGACACCCGACTCCGCACCGGCGCCGGCGATCTGCGGTGGGAAGAATCGAGCCGCAACCGATGATGTGACCATATAGGCGCTGAAGTTATGGAAGTTCGGCACTTCGGCGTGCAGTGCAAATCCCGGAATCTTCGAGTTGTGCCAGTCGATGGGGAAGGTGATCGGCGTATTGCCGAGCACGCTGAAATCGAAGGCATTGTGCGTGTACTTCCAGATGTACTCGCCACCCACTACGAAGTTCTTGCCCAGGGCCTGTTGCAGGCTGGCGTGAAATTCGTTGCGGAAGCCGGGTTGCAGCCTTCCTTCAACACCCGGCTGGCAAGCCAGCAGCGGGTTCAGCACCGGGTCATCGCAGCCAGTGCTGGAGAGCACCAGATTCTCGTTGAACGGCGTCTCCAGCGTCCGCGCATACGAGATGCTCATGACGCTGCTCGTTGGCTTCAGGTTATAGGCGATGCCTACGCGTGGCTCTGCCTGGCGTTGGATTGCCAAGCCGTTGTACATGTCGCCTCGCATGCCCAGGTTGAAGGTCCAGTCGCCGGCTCGGATCTGATCCTCGGCATAGAGCGCCATTTGCTTTATGTCGGCGCGCCCAAGCCAGTAGTAGCTTGTGCCGCCGCGGGTCAGATCATAAGGGGCCAGCACCGGGTTGTAATTGTTATTGGCCACGTTCGTTGTGCCGTTGCATTGCGAGGGATCGGAATAGCCATAGAGGGGGTCTCCAAACACCGCGTCCACGCACGGCGAATTGTAGAGATTGTCCGCAATGCCTAGTGTGTCGCTCTCGCGGAGGAAGGTCGTGTCATACTCCGCGCCGATCTTGATGTTATGGATTCCCTTCGAATAGGAGTAATCCGTGTGCACGCCCGCATTCATCAGCGTGCGGATCTGGCCGATCGAGGAAGTTTGCAGGTCGGAAGAGCTGAAGTCCGCGAGAGGATTTGCGCTGGGGAAGTAGTTGTACAGGTCCTTGCGCACATACGGTCCAAAATTCCAGACCGAATTTGTGCTGATTACCCGCGTAAAAGTCGGCGCTATGTTGAAGGTCCCGATCTTCGAAAGTTGATCGGCGTCGCCCGCATTGCCCAGCGTCGGGCTTGCGCTGGATCCCGTCCCGTCGATCACATTCTGCACATTGAGGTTTTGGAGTGCATTGGGCGTCTGGAACCAGGAGCGGCTGTAGTTCAGGTCAAGATGGACGGAATCGGCGTTGTCGAGGCTATAGTCGACGCGGTCAAAGAGGTTTTCCTCGTTGCCCTTGTCATGGATGACAACGAACTCCGGAGGATCGAGGAACCGGCCAGTATTCAGGCCATCTGCCTCCAAAAAATTGCCCCAGGCTTCGCCGCCATACGAGAGATCGAATCCTCCCGTCGCCGATCCAAAACTTCCATATGTGCCGTAGACTGCGCCAGTTGGTTTCGTTACTCCCTGTCCGGAACGAGTCGTGGCCACAATCACCAGGCTCGTCTTGCCGCCATATTCGGCCGGCGGCGCGCCATCGATTACTTCCAGAGATTGCACTGCGTTGGTCGGCAATTGGTTCGAAAACACTTTGCTCTGCTGGTCGGTGATGTTCTGGCCGTCGATGGAAAACATGTTGGAGGCGTGATCGCCGAGCCCGTGGAACAGGCCATTCGAGTCGGCCGCCACGCCCGGTGTCGTCATTGTCACCAATGAACTCAGTGTCGAGGACTGGCTTTCGAGCGGCACTTTGTTGAACAAATCGCGGTCAACATCCACGTGAAAGGTTGGATCATCCTCGACCAGATCGCCGCTGGCTTCCACTGTGACGGTGCTCGATCCGCCGCCTACCTGCAATTTCAGACTCAGGTCCAAGGGGACCACCGAACGCACATCCACATCCTGGGCTATGGCGGAAAAGCCGCTCTTCGAAGCCGTCAAATGATACGGATTCATCGGCACGTTTGAAAACTGAAAGTGTCCTGCACTGTCTGTGATCGTGACGCGCGAATACTGGCTCACGGGATCGTCGATAGTGACCGTTGCACCCTGAATTACGGCGCCGGTCTGGTCGGTGATGGTTCCGTTGATGGTGCCCGAGTTGCCAGACTGGGCTAAAGACACTACGGCGGCCAGCTGCAATAAAAATACAGCCGGAAGGACGACGGCAAAACGCACGATCGTGCGCATAAGCGACCTCCGGTACATCTGCTGAGTTGTTTTTTGGTATGGACTACGCGGCAGCAGATGCGGTGGGCGGAGGACGGCTGTAGAAGGGGACTTCCGGCTCTTCGAGCGGAGCTGTTTCGGGCAGCAGAACGACGCTCGTAACGTGCTCGGTAACCTGAGGAAGGACAAACGGCGCAGGCGGCGAGGCAGCGGCGTGCGCGACCATGCAGAGCGAGCAGTCGGGATGCGGATCGCTGCT
>JASIJW010000067.1:0-3414 GCA_030050035.1 Acidobacteriaceae bacterium
GATGCCGTGCGCGCCCATCACCATGTAGGCCGTTCCGATGGAAATAACCATGCCCAGGATCGTGGCCCATCGGCCCACAGTAACGTAATGCTTATCAGGCGCGTTCTTCACGAGGAGCGGCTGGTAGATGTCATACGTCCACACGGCTGAGAATGCGCTGACGTTGCCAGCCATGCCGCTCATAAAGCCGGCAATCAGCGCCGTCACTCCCAACCCGAGCAGCCCCGGGCCAAGATAGCGCACCATCATCAGCGGCAACACTTCGTTGTAGCTGTGAGGATGCAACGCGCTCACCTGATCCTGGCCGACAAGAACCATCGGCGTGCCGTTGGGGTTCTTGAGCATCGCCAGGCCCAGCAGGCCGGGCAGAATGACGATGAACGGCACCGCCATCTTGAAGAATGAGCCGATGATCGGAGCCATGCGCGCCGAGCGCAGATTGTCTGCCGCAAGCACGCGCTGCACAACGAGAAAGTCTGTCGTCCAGTAGCCGAAGCTGATGGCGAAACCGAGGCCGAAGACGATGCCCGTCCAGTGAATGCCCATGGGGTTCGAGGAGAAATGCCCCATGCTGCGCCACATGTGCGTGTAGTCGCCCGCTGGTATCACGCCGTCCGCGATATTGCGCGCGATCTTGGCTTTCAGCCCGCTCCAGCCGCCAGCTTCGACAAGGCCGAGGATGGGCACCAAAAGCGCGCCCGCCCAGATGAGCACGAACTGCAGAACCTCGTTAAAAATGGCCGAGCGCAACCCGCCCAGCGCCACGTATGCCGCCACGGCCAGCGAAGAGACCACGATCGAAAAGTTCAGGTCCCAGCCGAGCACCACGCGCATCACTTCAGCCATGGCGAACATGTTCACGCCGCTCATCAGCACCGTCATCAGCGCGAACGAAACGGCCGAAACCACGCTCGCTCCCTGGCCGTAGCGCAGCTTCAGGTATCCGGGCACGGAGTGCGTCTTGCACACGTAGTAGAACGGCATCATGACCATGCCCAGAAAGAGCATGGCCGGAATGGCCCCAATCCAGTACCAGTGCGCGGCGAGAATGCCGTATTGATAGGTCGAGCCCGCCCAGCCCATCAGCTCAAGCGAGCCAAGGTTCGCGGAAACGAAGCTCAGGCCGGCGATCCATGCCGTCATTTCACGGCCGGCCATGAAGAACTCTTCACTGGTGTTGGCCAGCCCCTTCAAGTAGAAGCCAATCCAGATCACCATCGCGAAGTAGATGGCGATTACAGCGATATCCAGACCATGCAAATGCGCCAGCGGGTCAGCGATAAGTGCCAGGCGGGCAGGAACTGCACCAAGAGAGCTGGCGGCAATCGAAAGGAACATGCGTCACCTTGACGTCCCAGGAGTCAATCCCGGATGGAATGGGTAGCCGACCCTTAGTAAATTGCTTTACTTGGGATTTTGTCAAGCAGAAAGCAGTGCGCGCAAGCTTTTGGGTGTGTTGCTCCGCTACCGCCAGCCATCCGGACAGCTGATGCATCCAAGATTGAGAAATCGCTTTCCCGAGAAATGTAGCACGCTGTAGCACGCTTACGTTATGGGCCTCGCCTGGACACAATTCCGCGCCCGGTCTTTATGCCTCTTTTCAAGCTGGTAGCTCTCCCAGATCGGCCGTCCCAGCGAGGGGTTGAGCGCGCGGAGGTTGTGGGTGCTTTTCAACTGAATGGCCGCCTGAATCGCCTCGATCACGGAAGAGTCCGTCCCGGCACCATTGGCATTCAGCGCGTAGGTTGATCAGGATGCGTTCGGCGCCGCGCCATAAAAGGTACGGCTGTAGCGCGATCCAGCGTTCCGCGTCTTGAGACAATCCATCCACCCTTCCGCATCATTTACCATCTAGTTCAAGAGCACCACGCCGCAAAGTAAGCATTTGATCAAGAGGGAGATCGTCCTGCTGTGAAGAAGTCCGATTCGCTTGTTCTTTCGCTGTTTGCCATCGCCGCCTTTTGCGCCGGCAGCGCGCGCGCCAGCGGACAGGCCAACCCGGCCCCGGCGCAAAGCCAGCATCCATCCAATTCCTACGCCGACCGCTCGACGGATATCGGATTGAACGTCTATCAGACATTCACCAGCAACACAACCGGGATGGGCGTTGTTCAGAAGCCCACGAACTCCCTCGGTGGCATGTTCGAGATCCGCCACATCCAGAACCCGTTCGTGGGTTACGAGCTGAGCTACTCGTATCACCCCTCCAACGTAACCATTGGTCCTGCGCCTGCCCCTTCCTGCGGCTTGAGCTGCAATACCCCGGCCCAGTCGATTCCTGACAAGATCAGCACCGTTGGCCTCAATTGGATCGTCTCCAAGAGATTCGGCGTGCTGCGCCCCTTTGCCGCCGGCGGCCTGGGCTTCTACATTAACGAGCCCTCCTATAGCTTGCCGGTCGGCGAACCTAACATCCTTGCCAATCACAATGCGGTGAACGACGTTGTTCGCATGGCCTGGCTCTATGGCGGCGGCGTCGACGTTTCCCTCACGCAACACTTTGGCATCCGGGGACAGTATCGGGCCATGGTTTACAAAGCGCCAAACCTCTCCTACCTGTTCCCGGCGCAAGGAGTGTTTACGCAGACACGGATGCCGATGGGCGGCGTCTTCTACAGGTTCTAGCGTCTCTCCGTTCGTCCGCGGGGGCCGCGAGGCTTGGGCCGGGATTGGTTGCGCCCGGCCCTGAGTTTTGCTGTCCCACTGCGTCTATCCTTTTCACCACAAGCGGTGAAAAGGATGGGGTGTCTACGGTTGTCGTTGGGGTTCGGTTCGCAAGAATCAGTCGGTCACCCGCCTTCTGCCTTAGCGTGCAATTGGGTGCCTATTTCTGTGTAACTGTGAAATTAGCTTCCGGCAAGTGATTGAAAGTGCGGCCGTTGAGGCGAAAAAACGCTCCGGCTTTGCGAGATTCTCAAAAATACCGTTGGACGGCGATGCGCCAAGTTGGTGACGGCGGCGATGATGTTTCGTTTTTGCATGAGCCCTTTTCGGCGATGTTTTGACAGGTGCTCTTATTGTGCGCCGAGGAGGGGAAATTCTCTGCAAGGTTGTGGCAAAAAGATGTGTGCGGTGAGCCGCTGAAGGGATGGGTTCCCGCCGAGCATGCGCCCGGCGGGAACTGTTGGAGCTTACGGCAAGGTGCCAGTCAGGGTCCAAACTGTGCCTGAGTCCAGACTCTGGTTGAGCACCGAAATCGCGCCTTTCGCCCCGCCGCGTTGGTTGATTGGGTCCCCGATCTGCAACACTGTTGGATCCACGAGTGCGGCTGCTGTCGTGCCTCCGCCGATCTGAACCTGAAGATTTACGGAACCGTTCCCCGTATGGCCCTGCAGGTCCAGCCGTGCATTTCCAGAAGTGTGCAGCGTCCCCGCTCCCCTGCCCAGGTCGGCAAAGGTAAGTTGGGCGATCACG
>JASIJW010000549.1:0-4105 GCA_030050035.1 Acidobacteriaceae bacterium
CGTTCTAAGCAACAGCTTCACTTAAGCAGCCCGGGCCAGTGGGCTCGGGCTGTGCCTTTTTTGCAGTCTCGACGCGATCTGGATGCGATCTGGATCTGCGGCGGCACGAACCTAACGATGCCGCGGAATCCGCACCTCGATTTGCACGCCGTTCCCCGGAGCGCTCGTCAGCCGGAACCTGCCTCCCGATCGCTCGATTCTTTCTCTCATTCCTTTCAGGCCAAAGTGGTGACCGTTCCCGTTCTCAACAAGCTGCGGATCAAAACCGCAGCCGTCGTCATCCAGCCCGAGAATCAGCTCCCGCTTCCGATATTTCAGCGCAACATTCACATGCGCGGGATGGCCGTGCAATATGGAGTTGTAAACCGCCTCGCGCGCCACCATCAGCAAATCGTGTGCCACAGGCTCAGTCACCGTAAAAGGCGTTCCGTCCATCGACCAGGTAACCGGCACCTGGAATTCGCTTCCCACCAGGCGGGTCATGCTCTCCAGTTTCTGTCCCAGACCGCTCGCATCGCTGTCCTGGCGAAGGTTCCAAATGGCTTCGCGCGCCTCGTTGATCGTGGAACGCAACTGCAGCCGCGCAACGTCCATGAGACCTGAGTCACCGCCATTTTTCGGGGCGTTCATGGAAAGCGCTTCGAGGAGCGCGGAGACTCCCGTGCATCCCTGGATGACGGTATCGTGCATCTCTCGCGCCAGCCGGCTCCGCTCCTCCAGAACCGCTTCGAACCGCGCGCGTACATGCCGGACGCGATAGCGGTAGACGGCATAAACGATCAGAGCGAGAAGTGCGATACAAGCCGCGATGAACCACCAGGTGCGGTAAAACAAGGGCCGCTGCACCACTTCAATCGAGGCTTCGCTCACAGCGTCCGGGTCGCTCAAGTCGTAAGTCTGCACGCGAAAGCGATAGCGGCCGGCCGGCAGATTCGTGTAGTCAGCTGAACGCAGCGAGGTTGCCGGGCTCCAGCTTTTTTCAAAACCTTCCAGCATGTAGCGGAAGCGAAGGCCATCCTGCGAACGCAACCTGACCGGCGCAAAGTCGAATTCCAGGCGGCCGTTGCCCGGACTTAACTGAATTGTCCCGATCATCGGAACCGGCCGGCCATCGGCACGCACTTGCTGAAAATGGACCGGCGGAGCGGGCAATGGCGCACGCTGCAACGGAAGAATATGAATGGGTCCGATGTTGCTTGGGAACCACACGTCGCCCGCAGCAGTGATACAGCCGGAGGACTGCGTGCCACCATAGATCTCAGTGCCGGGCGCCATGTCAGCCGCAGCGTAAAACCTGAGCGCGAGATGACGTGGAAAAGACTCAGCTTGCGCATCAAGCTCATGGCGGTTCAACTGCGCAACACCGTTTGGTCCGCTGATCCAAAAATGACCGGAGCTGTCCTCAAGGATTTGATAGATCTCGTTTGCCGGCAATCCGTCTTCGGCCGAAAAATGCGCCAGCCTGCCATCGCGATATCGGAAAAGGCCATTGTCGCGGGTGCCGAACCAGAGACTTCCGTCCGCGTCTTCATGAATCGCCCAAACCTTCATCTGCGCCAGCGCCTCGGTGGCCGCGTCCTTAAGAAATTTGCCGCCGCGCATGTGGCTCACACCACGATCAGTGCCAATCCAAAGATCGCCGTTATGGTCCTCCTCGAGCGAACGGGTACTGAAGTAGGCCAGTCCATCCTGCATCCGATAGCTGACGATGCGAAGCCCCGTGCTCTCCCACAGAATGTGGTTCAGTCCTTCGTCGGCGGCAATCCACATGCTTCCGTCGCGGTCCTGTGTCATGGCGCGAACAAAGTTGTTTGACAGCCCATCGTGCGCGGTCAGATGCATGGTCCGGTCATCGGCGATCCGGTACACGCCGTCACCGTCCGTTCCCACCCAAAGCGCGCCGGAGCGATCACGGTACACATTGCGCACATGGACACTCTTGATCCCCGGCAGAACCTGTGGTGTCAAAACGCCGTCTTTCATTCGGAAGAGCAACGTGGAACCAATCCAAAAGCTGCCGTCGCGATCCTGATAAACGGTTCCGAAGTCGGAGTCATTGGCCTTGGGCAACGGAACGACACTCACCTGCGCCTGCGTCAGACGCAGCATTCCCGACTGCGTGCCGATCCAGAAGTTCTTTTCGCTGTCCTCGAAAAAATTCAGAACCGTATTGCTGGGCAGCGAAGCAGGTGCAGCGATCTGAGTCAGATGTCCGGCAGAATATTTATAGGCGCCCTGTCCGATGGTGCCGATCCAGAGCGTACCTTCCGGGGTTTGGCGCAGAACGCGTACCGTTCCCGCTATTCCCGGTAGCCGATCGAAGTCTCTTCCTCCGGGCGCCATCCGGTTCAGGCCGGAAACTGTGCCAACCCAGATTGTTCCGTCCTGCGTTTGCACGATGGATTTGACACGGTTCTGACTGGCCTCGCCCCGCATCTTGAATTCCGTAACAGTTGTTCCGTTGAATCGAATAAGTCTCGACCCGCCTGCCCACAAGTTGCCGGCGCGATCGAGGTAAATGGCGTGGACCGCCAACGGCGGCAGGTTTTCGGTGCCGTCGATGCGCAAGAATCGGTCACCCTCCAGGCGGAGCAGCCCATTGTCGGTCCCGGCCCAAATCCTGCCTTCTGCATCCTCTGCAATGCTCCGGACAAAATCGTTGCTCAGTCCTTCGCGTGTGGTCCAGTCACGAAACTGGCCATGGTAAAGGCGGGCAATCCCACCACCTTCTGTCCCGATCCAGAGAGCTCCATCGCGCGAAACCATGAGGCAAAAGACACTGTTCTCGCGGAGCGCGGGTGTATTTTGCCGGTCGAATACGGTGAATTGCGCTCCATCGAAGCGCACCAACCCGCCCGTAGTGCCAATCCAGAGATACCCATCCGGAGTCTGGGCAAACGCCTGTACGGTTTGTTCCGGCAGCCCATCCGAGGCGTGCCACACGTGGCGCGTATACCCATCGAGCGCGCTGGTCTGGGCCATAGCGCATACGCTCGCGGCAATCAGCAGCCCAATGGCAAAGAGTGGTGCTTTCTGCATGGCGGCGCTCAGTATACCGCGAAGCGAGAGACCGCTGACTAGCGAAATATGCAGGGCATTTCCGCGCGAAATCAGACTTTCGGCGGATTCAAAAAGTATCGCGCCGGAATAGAGTGTTCTTTTCGTGCGGACGATGGATTTGATCCACGCCTGACGAAGGACCGGCCGTCACGGAACCGATCGCCATGTCTTCCTATATACGTCGACTCATATCAAGCAGCTCACGGCTCTACCCGGTGACGACGGCCCTTATTGTGGCCATCGCTCTGTCTCTCAATTCCCTCCTAGCGCAGCAGCCCCCCACAACGCCGATCCATCCCGCAACGCAAATCAGTATCGACGCGAGCGAGGCATTTCACGAACCTGGGCCGGCCCTCTATGACGGAGGTTCTGCCACAACGCCTACGGGCCTTAGGCTGGGCGTCAACAGCCGCTATCTCTCGCTCAACGACAAGCCCTGGCTGCCCGTAATGGGCGAGTTCCACTTCTCGCGATATCCGCGTGCTCAATGGGAAGACGAAATCCTCAAGATGAAGGCCGCTGGAGTGAACATCATCTCCACCTACGTAATCTGGATCCACCTTGAGGAGATTCAGGACCAGTTCGATTGGACCGGTCAGCGCGACCTTCGCGCCTTCGCGCAGCTCTGCGCCAAACACGGAATGTACATGGTGGCTCGCATCGGCCCATGGGACCACGGCGAGGTCCGCAATGGAGGCCTGCCGGATTGGGTCCTGAAGCAAGGGCCTACGCGTGTCAATGATCCCCTCTATCTCGCCAGCGTGCGTGCCTTCTATGACCAGATCGGGCTCCAGCTCAAGGGACTGCTGTGGAAGGATGGCGGGCCGGTCATTGGCATTCAGCTTGAGAATGAATATTCAAAGCGCGGGCCCGGCGCGGGCGGAGCGCACATTCTTGAGCTCAAACGGATTGCAATTGCCAGCGGCCTCGACGTGCCGCTTTATCTCGTAACCGGATGGGACAACGCCGTCGTCCCACCCCGCGCCGTCATTCCGGTCTATGGTGGCTACCCTGACGCCCCCTGGGACGCCTCTGTTGCCAAGCT
>JASIJW010000550.1:0-3444 GCA_030050035.1 Acidobacteriaceae bacterium
CGCTGCAATTTTCCGATGCAAAGGGTGACCCGCCGGTGATCGTTGTGAACGACATGCAGCAATTTCAGCCAATCGAAGGGTTTGGCTTTGCGTTGACGGATGGAAGTGCGGAATTGCTGATGCGGATGACGCCGGAACGCAGAGGCGAATTGCTCAAGAAGCTTTTTACGACGCACGGGGACGGGATTGGCGTGAGCTATCTGAGAGTCACCATTGGTTCCTCAGACATGAATGATCGCGTGTACTCGTATGACGATTTGCCTGCGGGCGAAACGGACCCGAAACTCGAGAAATTCAGCCTCGCTCCGGATGAAGCGGGTGTGATTCCGGTTCTGAAAGAGATTCTGGCATTCGATCCGGAGATCAAGATTCTGGGTTCGCCATGGTCGGCGCCGGCATGGATGAAAACGAACGATGCGGTAAGGGGCGGAGAACTGAAGCCGGAGTTTTATGAGGCTTACGCGCGATACCTGACGAAGTATGTCGAGGGAATGAAAGCCGATGGCATCATAATCACCGCGATCACTGTGGAGAATGAGCCGCTGAATCCGAAGAACACGCCGAGCATGGTAGTGTTGGCGCCCGAAGAGGATGAGCTGATTGCGAAGTACCTGGGGCCGGCATTTGAACAGGCGGGAATCAAAACGGAGATCCAAGTCTACGATCACAATCCCGATGTGACATCGTACCCGCTCTCGATCCTGGCCGACCCGATGGCCAGTAAATACGTGTCAGGAACTGCATTTCATCTGTATGGCGGCGACAGCAGCGCTCTGACATGCGTGCATAACGACTACCCGAACAAGAACATCTACCTGACAGAACAATCTGTAGGCGGGCGCCCAAGCGCGACGACCATGGAAATTGCAGAACCGGTGAGCCAGGTACTGATTGGAGCTACGCGCAACTGGGCACGCAATGTGCTGCTTTGGAATCTGGCTGCAGATCCGAATGCAGGGCCGCATACGAACGATGGCGGATGCACGGGGTGCTATGGGGCGATCACGCTGAACGGGGACAACGCGCGACTCAACGTGGCGTATTACGCCATGGCGCACTTTTCCAAGTTTGTGCGGCCCGGTTCCGTGCGGATCGGATCGACAGAGATGGAACAGTTGCCGACGGCTGCGTTTCGTACACCGGATGGAAAGATCGCGCTGATCGCAGTGAATACTGGCAATTTTCCGAAGACGTTCCAGATTGAGTATCACGGCAAAAGCATCACGACAACGCTACATTCGGAGTCAGTCGCGACCTATGTGTGGTGAACGCAAGGAAGTGGAGGCGATGAGGCGAAGTGAAAGGCGGACTGGAAAGTACTTAGCGGTGGTCCGGTTCGTTCTTGTCACAACGTTCGCCGGCAGTTGCGGCTGCGCGCAGGCCCGGGCAAAGGTTACGAAGGCGGATCTCGGGCCGAACGTGCTCATCTTCGACCCGTCGATGCCGACCGCGCAGATCCAGCAGCAGATCGATCGGGTCTACACGGTTGAGGAGAAAAACGAGTTTGGGCCGGCGCGGTATGCGCTGCTGTTCCTGCCGGGCAAGTATCACGTGGATGTTCCGGTGGGTTTTTACACGCAGGTGCTTGGGTTGGGTGCGACTCCGGACGCAGTCGAGATCGACGGCAACGTTCATTCCGACGCAAGCCTGCCGCACAATAACGCGACGTGCACCTTCTGGCGCGCGGCGGAGGGATTCTCCGTGGTTCCCACGGGCGGAACGATGCAATGGGCGGTGTCGCAGGCGGCTCCCTTTCGCCGGATGCATGTTCGCGGCGACCTAGTTCTGCATCAGAATCACGGCTGGGCGAGCGGAGGCTGGATGTCGGACTCGCTGATTGACGGCAACGTGGATTCGGGTTCGCAGCAACAATGGATTTCGCGGAACAGTGAGTGGGGAAGCTGGACAGGGTCAAACTGGAACATGGTGTTTGTAGGCGTGGTGTCTCCGCCTGCGGGCGAGTGGCCATCACCGCCATATACGAAAGTGGACCGCGCACCGGTGGTGCGCGAGAAACCATTCCTTGATGTAGATAAAGACGGGAACTGGATCGTAGTTGTGCCTGAGCTGAGGAGAGACAGCAAGGGCATTACATGGCACGGCGGCGCAACGCCGGGACGGTCGATTCCCTTAAGCCGCTTTTACGTGGCCCGGGCAAACGTCGACACTGCTGCGAGCATCAACGCACAACTGGCAAAGGGCAAGAATGTTTTGTTCACGCCGGGCGTCTACGAGCTTGAAGATGCGATTCGAGTGACGCGGCCGAATACGGTGGTGATGGGATTGGGATACGCCACATTGAAACCAACGCGCGGAACTGCAGCAATGACAACGGCTGATGTGGATGGGATTGAGATTGCCGGATTGTTATTCGATGCCGGATTGGAAATGTCGCCAGTTCTGCTGGAAGTGGGAACGGCGGGAGGCAAGGCAAGACATGAGGCGAACCCGATCTGCCTGCACGATGTGTTCTTCCGCGTGGGCGGGGCGGGAGCTGGAAGTGCGAAGACCGATCTCGTGATCAACAGTTCCGATACGATCGTGGATCACACGTGGATCTGGCGCGCGGATCATGGCTCGGGAGTTGGGTGGGATACGAATCGCAGTGCGAATGGGCTGGTGGTGAATGGCGACAATGTAACGGTGTATGGATTGTTCGTTGAACACCACCAGCAGTTCCAGGTGCTGTGGAATGGCAACGGAGGGCGCACTTATTTTTATCAGTCGGAAATTCCCTACGATCCGCCTGATCAGGCAAGCTATACCAGCGCAAATGGCGTGAACGGATGGGCGTCATACAAGGTGGCCGATGGAGTAACCCGGCATGAAGCGTGGGGCCTGGGAATTTACAGCGTATTCCGTGAGCCCAACGTCGTGCTCAGTCGCGCCATTGAGGTTCCCCAGCGCCCCGGCGTGCGGTTTCACCACATGATCACGGTGGCGCTGGGCGACAAAGGAGAAATTGAAAATGTCATTGATGACCGAGGAGGATCGACATCGATTCGGCTGCGTGTGACGCCGAAAGTTGCGGAGTTCCCCTGAGGCGTGACGGCAGATCTTCGTCTCCTTTCTTCGCCTCCCTGACGCAAGTTGATCGATGCAGCACTAGCCTCCGGACCGCACTGTCCATTCCGAACAGGTGGTTGGTCAGGATTCGTGGCCCCCAAGCCGTTAATTTCTTTACACAAACCATTGCAGCAAACGAAGGTCCTTTCCCTGCCAATAAAGGGCAACGAATACTACACCCCGTCAGACCAATTTCGGACCCAGCAAGCCAAAAAATCGATTTAAGCAAGCGTTTGTTTCAAGGATAAGTTGCAGCCAGGAAGCAAATCATCTGACTAGAGCAGGCGCGAAATGCTGCAGATGAGTCTGCCTCTGCGACGGAAGGTAACTAGTAATCAACCGTTTGTCTTTTGCAAATAAAGGCTTGACAGTCGACAT
>JASIJW010000551.1:0-2826 GCA_030050035.1 Acidobacteriaceae bacterium
CGTAGAAGAATTCAAACACCCTGGTGTTGTTCAGGTAAAAAAAGACGGCCGGCCAACTGTACTGGTAAAGAAATCCGCTCAGACCCAGCGGGATCAAAATCCAACCGATGAATTTGTAAATATTTACCCGCAGGAACAAGGCGGCGGTGAAGAGCGCATAAAAGAACATCTCAAAGTAAAGCGTCCATCCGACACCCAGCAGCGGACCCACCGCTCCTGCGCCATCGCGGGCGGGAAGAAAAAAATACGACATGATGACGAATGCGGTGTCGGCGTGCGCGTGCAGAACCGAGCCGGTTGTGAGGAGCATGATTGCCAACTTGGCTGAGGTAGCCAACCAGTACATGGGAACGATGCGGATGATGCGGCGTTGGGCGAAGATCTTCCAACCATCCTGGGCGTTGAGCAGCTTAGTGGAGGAATAGACCATCACGAAGCCGCTCAGCACAAAGAAAATGTCGACGCCGGTGGCTCCCGGTCCCCAAATATGGAAGCCCGGCTTGAGGCGCTCCGAGACGAAGAACGTGGAGTGCATGAACAGGACCATGAAGGCCGCTATGATGCGCAGAACCTGCAGCCCTGCATACTTGCGGGACGCGGTAAGTCTCTCTTGAGAATTCGCCATAACTTCTGAACTTCCGGTTTCCGCAAGTGGCCCGCCCCTCAACGGGCTGCATTGCGGCTCCGATGATCCAGAAGAACACCGGTGCGAGCCATGCTTTGGAGACGGCTCCGGCGTGGGAGGATTAAAGAACGGCGGCTAAAGCCGAAGGATGCGTGTAGGTTACCACGACAAAAGGTCCTGTTCAATCACGCTTTGCGGTAGCACAGGGAAGTGTTTGACTGCGCCGGACAGGCAAAGAAAAGCCCTGGCGCAAGGCCAGGGCTTTTCTTGTTTCGATGCTGTTCCGCTACATTGCCGCTACGAAGTCGGGAACCATGACTGCCGCGTAATTCTGCAGCAGACCGGTCATGCGCGCTGCCATGCCGGTGTAGAGGGTCGCCGCGCGGTAGGCATTTACGCGAACACCCTCGCTGGCAGCCGTAAAGGCATATTGAGCCAGCGCGGCCAGCACGCACACCTTAATCTGGAGCGCATCGCTGTGCAGCGTGGAGACCAGAACCCGATCGACACCTTCACAGTGCCTGCTGGCGTAGTTGGCCATCTCCAGCATGACACGGGCATTCTGGTACATCACCCAGAGGCCCTTGGGGCCTTCCATGCGCATCCAGGCTTCGTCAGGGGTAATACTGACGCCTTCCTGCCAGAGGAAGCGATCACTGAGCTCACGGGCACTCCAATCGGGACGAAGCTGGGCCAACAGGCTCTCCCAGGTCTGCATCGCGCGGGCGCGGGCCCTCTTTCGCCACAGGCACAGATAATAGCCAATAGCAGCAATCACAGCGAGCTGGATCAACGGCAGAATCATTGGTGATCCCCATCCCGGCGATTCGGTAATCTCATCCCCGGACGATTCGTCCCTTAGAAACTCGGTTTACCTACTACTGATACAAGAATTTTTAACTCTTCCCAATGGAAAATACAAGCGTTTCTATCACTTTTATGCCATTCGTAATCACTCGGGAGGACAATGAACTTTGGTAACAGGGTCGGTAATCGGGCGAACAGGGCCTATGTACTCCGGTGGTTTCCGGGCTTAGGTACTGTATTTGGCGGTAAGGGGCGGGAATTTGCGGTTCTTAGTCCTTAATCGTCATTTCTGCTGGGCGCGACGGGTTGGGAAAGGGCGACACGGGTCGTCCGGGCGACTCCGGCCATGGCCAGGAGCAGGTTCTGCATCTGCGGGGTGAACTCGCGGCGCTCTTGTTCTTTCTGGCAGAAGCTGAAGATCCAATAGAAGATTGAGCAGAGAAAGCCGGCGACGGCGAGCTCGCTCAGATGGTGATACTGGCCTCGCATGGAGAGATAGGAGTGAAGCATGGCCACAACAAGGCTTACCAGAGAAGTAATGCCGAGCCCCGTAACGATTTGCAGTTCGCGGTCGCGCCAGCCGATCGAAAGAAATTGGCTGAATGCAGCCAGCGCCAGGAAGACGAGCACGCGCAGCACGTAAAAAGTCTGTTCCAAGTGCATGAGCGCGACGATGTTCGCAGGGGTGCCGTGCAGAGCGGTGACGCCAGCAAAGGGCCAAATGGCGGCGCCGAGCGCCAGAATCACACCACCAATAATGAAGGGCGTGCGCCGGGACAGAGAAGGCCTGAGAGGACGTAGAATCGACCATCCGATCTCGACGAGAACGCCGAACAGGAGAATGGAATCGCCGAGCATGTCGACCAGATAGGCCTTTATGTAGGCCTGCGGGTGCCAATGAAAGAGCGCGAAGCCGGCCGCGCCAGCAATCAGAATCCAGACGGAGTATGAGAAGAAGACGGGAAAGGAGCGCCAGATGCGGCGATATAGGAGCAACCCCACGACAACTGCCTCACCAGCAGTGCCAGCGAGCCAGAGAACGCTGTCTATGCTCACAATCCCCCCGCACCTTGTCGGTCCCGGTATTTCGAGTCTAACAGTAAGCCCGGGGGGAATCGAGGCGTTCGAACGTATTTAGCGGCCGGGAATCAGGCAGCCACATTGCCGCCAGTTGGCGGGAAGGGAATGATGGGGTCAACGGCAGCCACGTTGCCACCGGTCGGCGGGAAGGGAATGATGGGGTCAGCAGCAGCCACATTGCCGCCAGTTGGCGGGAAGGGAATGATGGGGTCAGCAGCGGCCACATTGCCACCAGTTGGCGGGAAGGGAATGATGGGGTCAGCAGCGGCCACATTGCCGCCGGTTGGCGGGAAGGGAATGATGGGGTCAACGGC
>JASIJW010000552.1:0-11187 GCA_030050035.1 Acidobacteriaceae bacterium
CAATTGCCGATAAATTTGAGAGCTCCTGCTCCGGGCGTCTTGCGTCTTCCTGGCCTTGGAGCGCGCGGTTCACGCTTGCTTGACGAAGGGAAGATCCAGGAGGCAGTGCTTTTTTACCGGCAGATGCTCGGCGACGATCCCGGATCCAAAGAGGCTCATGCCGGGCTCTATCGCGCATATTCCACCCTCGGCGACAGCCATCACGCCGTTTCGCACCTGGGCATGGCTCTGCGATGGCCCGCTGTTCTCAAACTGCCTTATCGCGGTACCGGAAAACCGGTGCCTCTGTTGCTGCTGCTTTCGATGAATGCTGGAAATGTACTGCTACAGAGATTTTTGAATGATCGTCTGTTTCAGACATACGTCGTACTCATGGAGTTTTTTGACGATTCGGTTGTCCTGCCGCATCACGAGCTGATCGTGAACGCCGTTGGCGACGCCGACGTGCGCTCGGAGGCATTGGCTGCAGCAGAGCGCGTGCTCGCGCGCTCTTCCGCGCCTGTCATCAATCTGCCTGCTCAGGTTCTGGCAACAGGCCGCTGCAGGAATGCGCAGCGCTTGGGAAGCATTCCCGGCGTAATTGCTCCGCGCAGCTTCGAATGTTCGCGTGAGCGCCTGATAACCGCGGCCGCCGCTGGCGATTTACGCGACCAGGGCTTCGAGTTCCCTTTGCTGGTGCGCACGCCAGGCTGCCACATGGGAAAAAACTTTATCCGCGTCGAGAAGCCGGGGGATCTGAGCGCATCGATAGCGGCGTTACCCGGCGATGATCTCCTCGTTTTGCAATACCTCAACGGTCAGGGTGTTGATGGCAACATTCGCAAGTACCGTGTGCTGATGGTCGGCGGGAAGCTTTATCCCGTACATCTGGCCATTTCAAGGCAGTGGAAGATTCATTATTTCAGCTCTGACATGGCCGACCATCCCCAACATCGTGTCGAGGAAGCACACTTTCTGCGCGATATGCCCGGCGTGCTGGGCCCCTCGGTCATGACCGCACTCATGCAGATTCAGGAGGTTCTGGGGCTGGACTATGGCGGAATCGACTTCGGCCTGAATGTACAAGGACAACTACTCCTCTATGAAGCTAACGCCACGATGGCCGTTCACCGGCCCGATGCGGATCCAAAATGGGATTACCGGCGGCCGGTCATCGAACGAATCTATGCAGCGGTACAGGAACTTTTCCTATCCAGGGTAAAGTGTGTAGTTTGACCGTACAGGGCGCGGCTGCGCTTTTGCGTTTTAATGGCTTACGGCTAAGGTATTCGTCGCCTTTGCCGTTCATTAGGAACGGAGGGCTTATATGGCCAGCATATCTCTACTTGCGTCGGCTGCGTCCGTCTCCGCTTCCACCGTAAGCCAATTGATGACCAATGTGGTTTTTCTCTACGATTGTCGACGGGAAGAGCTACTCTGCTGATGTTACTTATTCCAACGCTACTTCTCGATCTTCCTTCACGAATACAAACTGGAAAAAAGCGCGATCCGGGTCCAGAGATCAACGAAGCTTGAGCCCACCCGCGTAACCGGCAATTCCACTTCAGCTTGTTGCGTGTGCCATCGAGGGCGAAGGGCAGCGGTATTAAATTTGGCAGGCTTTTGGCCGTCCGGTGCTAGTATCGGAATCAATGGCGCGCAAAATCGCATCGCCGGTCCTGCTCTGTCTGTTGCTTCTGCTTCAGATGTCGTCGTCGGCGTGTGATATTCGTTGTTCTATTAAGGGAGCGAGTTCATCGGGTAACAGTCATGCGACAATGATGCACTGCGAGGCGATGGCTCGGGCGGTCGAGCAGAGCCATTCTTCAGGAGCAACACTCGTTGCGGACGACAACTGCTCCTCTTCGGTCTGCAAGGCCGACATCAGCTTTATTGTGCGCAGTTCTCTGGACTCGACAAGACTCAACCCTGTCGTCACCTCTGCAATTCTCCCCTCGCCCGATGCCGCGCCAATTGCTCCTGCGCTGGCGCTTAGCGGCTATCATGCGCGGGACCGACGAAGTATCAACCCAGACCCTGCCTTTTCCATTTCTCTCCGAATCTAGACTCCCCCGATCCCTTTGCTGTTTTCGGGACGATGCTGCGCTTGCCGCGGCAAGTCCTAACCAGGGCGTCGCAAGGCTGAACATTCTCGCCTGAATTTGTCCTCAGAATTCGCAATAATCGCATTCGCGCAGCGAGATTGCGGTTCGCTTTCGCGCGCACGCCAACGTCGCACGTGAACAACCGTGAGGTCATCCATGGATCGTGAGGAACCTGCTCACAACTCCTTAATTCTCCCTATGACACGCCGTAGGTTTGTGCAGGGATGCGCCGCAGGAGCGGCATTGTCTCTGCTTGACGGCTTACCGATTACTGCGGAAACCCGTGCAACTCCTCTTGCTGAGTTATCCGGCACGCATTTCGATCTAACCATCGATCGTTTGCCCGTGAACTTTACCGGGCGTCGAGCGATCGCGACCGCAGTCAACGGCTCTGTCCCCGGGCCACTTCTCCGGTGGCGGGAGGGAGATACGATAACCATCTCCGTAACCAATCGCCTGAAGGTGCCCACCTCGATTCATTGGCACTCACTCCGCATCCCCAGTGACATGGATGGCGTTCCTGGCCTGAGTTTCCGCGGAATCGATCCGGGCGAGACTTTCGTTTATCGATTCCCCATAAAACAGCACGGCACGGCCTGGTACCACAGCCACACCCGGTTTCAAGAGCAAAGCGGACTGATTGGGCCGCTTATTATCGAGCCTCGACTCAAGGATCCGATTGAGTCCGAACGCGATTATGTTGTTTTTCTTTCCGACTGGACCGATACCGCCCCTGAAGTAGTTTTCAGCAATCTGAAAGAGCAGAGCGACTATTACAACTTCCACCGTTATACCCTGCCGAATTTCATATCTGCGGCCAGGAAGGATGGCTTCTGGAAGACTCTGTCTGAGCGGCTGGCATGGGCAAAGATGAACATGAGCCCGAGGGACATTCTCGATGTCACTGGCGCGACATACACCTACCTCGTCAATGGCAATCCCCCCGATGCGAACTGGACCGGAATCTTCAAGCCCGGGGAACGTGTCCGCCTTCGTTTCATCAACGGCTCATCAATGACCACCTTCGATGTACGCATCCCGGGACTAAAGCTCTCGGTGGTGCAGGCCGACGGAAACGACCTTGAACCCGTGAGTGTGGACGAATTCCGCATCAACGTGGCAGAAACCTACGATGTCATCGTCCAGCCACAGGAAGAGCGTGCCTACACGATCTTCGCCGAGTCAATGGATCGCAGCGGCTTTGCCCGCGGCACACTGGCCCCCCGGCCGGACATGACAGCGCCCGTTCCTCCTCTCGACCCTGCTCCGACTCGCCCAATGAGCGACATGGGGATGGGATCGATGAAAGGGATGAAGACAGGCAACATGGCTGGCGACGACGGGATGACGAAGCAAAACATCTCTTCCGGCAGTATGGAGGGAGTGCCTGTGGGCGTGGGAAACATGATGGACATGCCGATGGCTGTGGCTAAGGGACCGAAGACACCGGGAAAAAAGAAACCGTCCAGGAACGTCGGCATGATCCCGTTTCCGCAACCAGGGCCCGGTGTAAAGCCTTCGGTTTCGATTCCGGAATCCGAAATCAAAAACGCAGAAGCACATCTGAAACCATCCAATGGAGTTCACCTCCGCGTCGGTCCGCAGGTCGACAACGTTGCGATAACGGTAACCGAACGGCTGAACGATCCGGGTGTAGGCCTGCACGACACGAATCGAAGGATTCTGACCTATGCCGATCTTCGTGCGCGCTATGAGGGCGCCGATGGAAGAGCCCCCACGCGAGAGATCGAACTACACCTGACCGGAAATATGACGCGATTTGTCTGGGGCTTCGACGGAGAGAAGTCCTCTGAGGAGAATCCCATTGTCCTGCACCTCGGCGAACGCGCCCGGTTCGTGCTCATCAACGACACAATGATGGAACATCCCATCCACCTGCATGGACTGTGGAGCGAACTGGAGAATGGAAACGGAGAGTTCAACCCATACAAACACACTGTCAACGTCAAGCCTGCGGAGAGAATCAGTTTTCTCGTCAGCGCCGACACGCCGGGTAGATGGGCCTTTCACTGCCATCTGCTCTACCACATGGAAGCGGGCATGTTCCGGACTGTGGTGGTGCTGCCGTGATGCGCCGAATTGAAAAGCCGCGGTTCCCGAACAGCCGGTTTCTCGCCGGCGAGTTGGTGCTCTGCTTTGCATTTGCAATTGGCGCTCCTGAAGCAAATGCCCAGAAACCCTCCCCGCAGGCGCCACCGTCCACAGGCGTCTCAGCGACTACTCCCACCGTTGACGCTCCTATGGCTGAAAGCCGGCTCTTCACGCATGTACTCTTCGATCAGTTGGAAGGACGCATTGGCGAAAATGACGCAGCTTTCCGCTGGGATGGTGAAGCATGGATTGGCGGAGACATGAACCGTCTCTGGCTTAAATCCGAAGGATTCGCGGGCGGCGGCTCCGTTACCGACGGCGATCAGGAGGCGCTGTACGCTCGCCCCCTCCCGCGGCTCCGTTACTTCGATGGACAAATCGGGTTGCGCGCCGATCTGGATTCCGGTCCGCGTCGTCTCTGGGCGGCCGTCGGCATGGAAGGATTGGCTCCAGGGTTCTTCCAAATCGCGCCCACCTTTTATATCCGCGACGACGGCTATGTCGGCGGGCGCATTACGGGTTCCTATGACCTCCTGCTGTCACAAAGGTGTATTTTCCAACCGGAAGCGGAGCTGAACTTCTACAACAAAAACGACCCGGCGCGAAGGACCAGCTCCGGATTTTCGGACATCGACACTGGCGCGCGGCTCCGGTATGAATTTCGCCGGAAATTTGCCCCTTACGTCGGCTGGGCCTATCACGGCGAATATGGCAATTCCGCTGTATACGCACGGCAAGCTCACGAGAGGACAGCCGAATCTCAATTCGTATTCGGGATCAGAGTTTGGTATTGAAAGGCACGGAAATTCAAAGAGGATTTCCACTATGCGTAAGTTCTGGACCGGGTTCGTCATCGCTGCCGTCGCTATTGCGGCAGCAGAGTTCGCGTATGTGCGGTTTGGTTTCGTCAATCCCAGTGCGGATGTCGCCGAGAACCCGATTGAAAAGGGTATAGCGATGCCTGAAACGCTGCCGGGCTAAACGGTTATCGCGGCGGAGGCGCCGTTCCGCTTTGCCATTACCGCATGCGTAAAGCGCATCTTGATGCCATTCTTCGGCCGCAGGATGACCATGGCTCGCTCCTCGATCCCCTGTCCGGGCACAAGCTCGAAATCATAGCGGCGCAGCAGCGTGCTCAGAATCATCAGCATCTGGAGCATCGCGTACTCTTTGCCTATGCAAATCCGTGGCCCGCCTCCGAAGGGGAGATACGTGAATGGCGTGCGTAGTTTCTCGTTCTCCTTGACGAAGCGCTCCGGCCGGAAATCTCCAACATTTTCCCAGCGGCTCTTCGCATGGTGTGCGCCGTAGATATAAACGATCACCATCGAACCAGCAGGGATGACGACATCGCCTACGCGATCCTCGTTCACCGCCATGCGGTCGACCATCCAGAATGGAGGATAGAGGCGCAGCGCCTCCTGAATGATCTGCGTGGTGTATGGAAATTTGAGAACATCTGCGTGGCTCAACGGAGCGTCGCCAAGCACAGCATAGAACTCCTCGCGCACACGTTCGAGGGCATCAGGATGTGTGCTCAGTAGATAGAGCAGCCACGAGAGGGCATTGGAGGACGTCTCGTGCCCGGCAACCAGCAACTGCATGCTCTCACTAAGTACCATTTCATCGCTCATGCCTTCGCCGTCGGCGTAACGAGCATCCATCAGGCTCTGAAGCAAATCGCTTCCGGGCGGCTGATTGCGGCGCGCCTGGATGTACTTCAACAGTACGCTGTCAGCGCGCACGCGCATATCTTCGTGCTTCTTCAGTTCTCCCGAAACAGCGAACCACGGATTCAGATAGGGCTGCAGCGTCTGCCGAACGATAAACTCCTGCACCGCACATATCGTGTGGCTGACGAGGTCGATGTCCTCGCGCCTAAGCCGTGCGCCGAAAAGTGATCGCGCGACCATCGCGAAGGTCATCTCCATCAGCTGCGGATAAATGTCGACGGGACCTTCTTGTATGCGGCGGTCGAACTCGCGCAGCGACTCGGCCAGCGAGTCCTGCATGATAGTGGAGAGAGCGTCAAGCTGCTTGCGATCAAAGCCTTTCTGGATCAATCGGCGCTGGTTGCGCCATGCTTCTCCCTCGGTGGTGAGCAATCCCTTGCCAAGGAAGTGCCCCATGCGCTTCACCTGGATTTCAGACTTCCGGTAGTTTTCAGCATTCGACTTAAGTACATGTTCAATCACGATCGGGTCGGTCGTGACGATGGCTTCCTTGAGACCTCCGATGTAAAACCGGAAGGTATCGCCCAGTTCCTCTACATAAGTTGAAAGAATCGACACCGGATTACGCACGATGGCGGGGGAATCCATAAAGGAGCGGATCCGGGAGATAGTAGGGAGGGACGTGGACAATGTCACACCTCACGTAACATAGGGTCTGGGCGAGACAACTCGAGCGTTGGCGTCTTGCCTTGACCGAAAATAAAACCTAAATCCAGAAATCAAGGAAACCACGGGGTCAGGACCAGGTTCCGTCTCCCAGTTCCTTCAACAGTATCAGGTGATGCCAGATCGCACGTGTCATTGTGGAGTGCTGGCGGTAAGGTACGCCGAATTCTGCGGCGGTCCTTTCAACAATGCGCGTCAGCGGGGCGTAGTGTGTGTGGCACACGAACGGACATAGATGGTGTACGACATGATGGTTGAGCCCGCCTGTAAGCCAGCCCACGACAGGATTTGTCGTAGCGTAGTCCGCGGTCGTAGCGAAGATATGATACACGCCGTTCTCGAACTCGTTGCGACCTTTCGGGAAGTACGTACTATCCACCGTGTGGGTCGTCTGGAAAACCAGCGCCACGCTCAGGCCGATGATCAGGTGCACGAGGAGGAATGCCCCGGCGACCCACATGATCGGCATGCCTAGCAGCACCACGGGCAGCACGAGCATATAGGTGAAATAAAAGGCTTTGCCCGCGAAGAGGATCGTGTATTCCCGGGTGGGATGATGTGTCTTCTTCAGGTAGTCATGCGCGGGGAAGAAGAAGGCTTCGAAATCCCGGACAAAAACGTAGTCAAGCGAGAAGACGGCGTACAGACACAGGGCGTAGATGTGCTGAAACCGCTGCAAGGGGCGGAGAGGCTCGTATGGCGTAAACCGGAGCAACCCGCGGCCTGTCAGAGCGTCGTCCTCGCCATGAACGTTGACGCAGGAGTGATGCCCGCGGTGATGCAGAATCCTCCACATATACGAGTTGATCCCGCACACGTCGAAGACGTAGTTCAGCGCTTTGTTCACGGATGCCCTTGACGAGATCGCGTTATGGTTGCTGTCGTGGGCAATGTTGAGAAGGAGGAAAGTCTGGGCCAGTCCGCCAAGAATATAGAGCGCAACGAACCATCCAGTGCCGGGACGCAGTGCGTAGATGACAGTCCAACTGCCAGCCAGCACAGTAAATCCCGCCCCGATCTTGACCCCCATCATGCGGTTTGCTTTGGGAGAGAGCTTCTGTTCAGTGAAATATTGGTCCAGCCGCCGTCGAAGAATCTTCGGAAAGGAGAGATCGCTGTCAGGGTCCACTACCTCCTGCGGGAGATCATGGGAGACTAGATCGTCCTCCGCGGGATGTGGCGATACGCCAACTGGGGTACTGAGAGCGGAAGCCATGGGGTGATAGGTCACGACTTTCTCCAGTACGCCGTTGAGTCCTGCCATGCCTCGGCAGGAGCCGGCATACGCGGCGGTGAACGCTGCAATGCTGATCGTAGCGTGAAAGTGGTTGCCGGGCAAGGGGCCTCACTCCCCACGAAAATCCGGCTGCGGAAACTTTGGTGCCGCAGGCTGATGAAATCCATCCATCGCTCTGCTAGCATGGTGTGCATATTCACAGACGAGTGGATTGGGTTCATTCGTTTCCCGGATTCCTGGACCATTTTTGACCTCCTGACTGGCGCATTGCCAGGTCACGACGGATCGGCCAGTTAAGCTCTATCCATTCGGTCCGCTTCATTTGCTTACTTTTGATCGAGATGGCTGCAAGGCTCACTTTGCAAGGCGGTAATGAACACGAGGGCATTGCAGGCGACGAAATGTTCCTGTTCCAAGAAACGGGTTGTTCCTGTTAACGTTCGAAAGGGCTTTGCTGAACCAAAATGTCGTCAATTTTAGAGGAACTTGACCGGCTTGAGCAGGAGCATCCACATAAGCTCCTGTTCTCCTATATCGATCTGAATGGGAATACGCTCGAGAGCTACACCTACGGGTCATTTGTGGCGCGGACGAAGGCGATCGCACAGAACCTGATTAGGGATGGACGCTTCACGCAGGACGATCGTCTCCTCTTGGCGTACCCTCCGGGCCTGGAAATGATCTGTGCGTTCTTCGGCTGTGTGCGCGCGGGTCTGATCCCCGTCCCCGTTTATCCACCCAGCTCCCGGGGCTTTCAGAGTGCGCTCTACAAAATGGTGCACATCGCCAAGGACTGCGAGGCCGTCGGCATCCTGACCTGCAGCGAGTATCATGCCTCACTGAAGACAAACCTCGCCCGCAGCGGTGTCGCGACTTCTGGCCTGGATGGCGAATACATCTCCGGCCTACCCTGGGTTGTCACGGAGGCGTTCAGGGACGTGGTCGCGGGTGAAACCTTTCCCACGCCGGGAAATATTCTTTTCCTGCAGTACACCTCCGGCTCCACCATGGAACCCAAGGGCGTGATGGTGACGCACGAGAACATCCTCCGCACAGCGCCACTGGTCATCGATCACGCTTCCCCGATTGTCGTCTCCTGGCTCCCGCAGTACCACGACATGGGTCTGATCGGCTGCTATCTCTACCCGGCGCTGCGCGGAGGGACAACATACGGTTTCTCTCCCACGGACTTCATCCAGCGCCCCGTATTGTGGCTCGAGGCGATGAGCACGCATAAAGCCACCGCAACGGCGGCGCCGAACTTCGCATATGAATACTGCCTGCGTGCAGGGCGCATTTCCAAGGAAAGTCTGGAGCAGTGCGACCTGAGCGAGCTGCGCGTGATGATGGTCGCCGCAGAACCGGTGAAGGCAGAAACCTACACCCGCTTCCTCGAAGCATTCCAGCCGTACGGCCTGAAGGCCGAAGCCTTCTACGCTGCATATGGGCTCGCGGAGAACACTCTGGCTGTTTCTCTGGGCGGACGCAACGTCATCTCAGTCAACAAGAACGCGCTGGCCATGGGCAAGGTGCGCCTGACGACGGAGGTTTCGGAAATTGGTGTGTCCTCAAAGATCGTCAGTTGCGGCAAGACGCTGCCGGGTATGGATGTGAGGATCGTTGAGCCGGAGCGCCACAATGTTCTCAGGGACGGCAGTGTTGGCGAGATATGGGTTGCGGGCACCGGCAAGTGCATCGGCTACTGGAACAATCCTCAGCTGACGCTGAAGCAGTTTCGCGCGAGACTCGTCGACGACACCCCGTACGATGACGGCTTCCTTCGGACCGGCGATATGGGTTTCTTCCATGACGGCGAGTTGTTCGTCTGCGGCCGCATCAAGGACATGATCATCCTGCGCGGGCAGAACTATTATCCGCAGGATATCGAGAGCGTGGTCGAGCGGTCGTCGCCTCTGATCCGTGCCCACTGCGTGGCTGCTTTCCAGGTTCACGAGGAAAGCGAGCCTGCGCTCGCTATCGTAGCCGAAGTGAAGAACCCCAATCAGCTTCCTGACGCCCGGAAGATCGCGCAGGCCATACGCAACTTCCTCAATGTCGAAGTTGCGCTAATCTCCTTTATCGCGCCGCGCGCCATTCCGCGCACCAGTTCCGGCAAGATTATGCGGCACAAGGTCAAGCAGATGTGGGGGGCCGGCGAATTTAACGTCTTGAACGAATTCTCGCGCGAGAAGGATGCGGGGCCTTCGTCCTTATGTTCCGAGCGGCAGACTCCCTTCGATGAATTGAAGGCGCGCTACAATCTCACCGGTAACGAATCCTACAACCTGGTTGACGCAGGCCTCGACTCGCTCGATCTCGTGATCTTCATGCATGAGATTAAGGAGCTATTGAAGGATAAGGGAGCCGACGTGCTGGCGCGGCAGGTCGACATCGGCGTCATCCAGCGCGTCAGCGTGGCCGAACTCTTCCAGCTCGCAGAGCAACTGGAGCACGCTCCTGAGGATGCGTTGGAGTATCTGCGCCAAGCTCTCCACACCTTCCGCGAAGAGCAGCGCGAAGCGGAACGTGACATGATGAGCGCCGATCGGAAGCTGGCCTTCGATCCTCCCGCGCCATTGCCGGTTCCGGTATCTCCGGTTCCGCATCATGTGTTTCTCACTGGCGGCACCGGCTTCATCGGGCCGTTCCTGATCAAGAGCCTGCTTGAGCAGACTCAAGCAAGGATTTATGTGCTTGTCCGCGCCTCCGATGACGAGCAGGGAAAGCAACGCCTGCGCGCGGCAATGGAATCGATGGGGCCGTGCAGTATTGCGCTGATGCGTATGTTCGACGCGCGCGTTACGCCCATGTGTGGCGATCTCGGGCAATCCAACCTCGGCCTCCCGCAGCAAGAATGGGATTTTCTCGCCAGTGAGGTCGACACAATTTTTCACAATGGCGCGACCGTCAACTACCTCTTCAACTACGACCGCATGCGCGACGCCAATGTGATTGGGACGAACGAGGTCCTGCGACTGGGCTTCGAGGGCCGGCCCAAGGAGTTCAACTACGTTTCCACCACTTTCGTCTTCGGCTGGGCGGTGAAAGACGTTCTGTGGGAGACGGACTTCAACGAGAATCTTGAGCTGCTCGACTTCGGCTACAGCCAGACCAAGTGGGTGGCTGAACAGGTGGTGGCCGATGCGCGCAGCAAGGGCCTCTCGACCCGTATCTTCCGCCCTGCACTGGTCAGCCCGTCAGTCACCGGTGGAGGCAATAACTTCGACATTGCCGTGCGCCTGGTGGCTTTCATGGTGAATCACGGTATCGGAGTCGACGCACTCAATCAGGTAAGCTTCGTCCCCGCGGACATCGTTGCCAATAACGTTGTGGCAATCTCCACCACTCCTGGCAC
>JASIJW010000553.1:0-3687 GCA_030050035.1 Acidobacteriaceae bacterium
GTGAGTCGTACGGCACGCTCGATTCCTGGTCGCAGTATCAGCATCCGCTTTGGAAGAACCAGGGTGAACTCGCGCAGAAGCTCGGCGGGCACGGTGGTATGGACTTCATCATGTTGTACCGGCTGCTCCAGTGCATCCGGGAAGGACTCCCGCCGGACATGGACGTCTACGACTCAGCTACGTGGGCTGCCGTCGGTCCGCTCAGTGTCACGTCCGTCAACCACGGCAGCGCGCCGGTTGAATTCCCTGACTTTGCCGGCGGTAAATGGCGCCAGCGCGCCATTTCCGCCATCGCTACGCAATCCTGATCCCGCTGCTATGGCCAATGAGAGCGGAAATTCCGGCTATGATGCGAGGATCATCGCTCGTGGGTCGTTTCCCGGAGCAAGGTTTGGGCCCGATCAACTCCAAACAGAAGAAAAGGGAGAAATTCAGTGCAAGCTCCTAACCAGAGCGGGCCGGGCGTTTTTTTGCTCGCAAGCCGATCGCGGCGTCAGCGGCAAGCCCTTCACGTCTGCACCATACTAACAATCTCACTGGCACAAATTACCTTGCAGGCCACTCGATTCTTGATCTAGCCGCAGGATAAGCCGCGTCGGCGACAATGATCCAGTTGCGATGTCCAAACAGCGGCAACTGGAGCTCAAGGCAGAATTCCCACGCTATGGATTCGCGATCACGATTTGGATTCACTCAAGACCTCGTTGCCCAGCCAACTTGGCTGGGTGGATAGGGCGTAGCGAGCGATCCCCAAAAGGCAAAAGCGGCGAAAACGGCATAGCAAATCCGCGGAATTGTCGTGCTGAATGGCCGGCCTCGCCGTCGGCGTTTACTTGATTCGGGCACCCGTAGAAAGATTTGCCTTGACAGTGAGGTGTGTCAAATTTTAGTGTGTCATATCGTTACAGTTAACGCTATCCAGAACGCGACGAATTGGGCAGACTTGCAGAACACATTCGTCCATGCAGCAGACGAATGACGTTCGTTCGCAGATTTGAAAACAATGCTCTTGCAGTCAGTTCCTGAACGCATTGGAACAAAGAGTACTCCTCGCAAGTCTGAATATGCGGCGCTGCAATGCTGAGATGAAGCAGGCGGAGCACAGGAAATAGGAGGAAAGTTGAAAATCTTGAAGAATTACCAGCCGGGAAGACGCGTATACGCTTTTGGAGCGTGTCTTGCGTTGCTTGTTTCTTTCTCTACTCTAAGGTTGTACGCCGCTCAGATGATCGATCCAGCCATCGACGCTGGCCCCGGTCCGTTTTCCTACTACAGCTATCCGACCGACGTGATCGGGGTTATGGACGCGCCGTCGGCAACGCTCGTTTCACCTGAAGGTTTCCTTTATACCGGCTATGGGGAGCTTATGTTTTTCACCGGCGACCCCGAGGTCCCCATTGCCCAACGCGTTAAAACTCTCTTGCGCGGATATCTACCGGTCATTCAATACAATTTCACGCGCGACGGCATTAAGTACGAATTCACAATGTTTGCAGCCACTCTTGACGGAACGCCATCCGGCACACTGGTCGATTTCGTCCGAGTGAAGATAGAAAATGAGACTCAGAGCCAGCGCAACGCCTGGTTTTCATCGGGTTTGCGCTATCAGGGAGACAATACAAATGGTCTCTCCAACCACCGTTACAAGCGCCCGGCCACGGGAACGAGGGTGGGCGACTATGTCCAGCCAGGTGTCCTTTTTGATCCACAGTGGAAATACAGTTCTGGAAAGAACTCCGTCAGGCGCGGCCAGCAGGTGATCTATTATTTTCCGGAAAACGCCAGTCACACTGTGCGGTTCACGCTGAATAGTCAGATCTGCGACTCCGGTATTCTCAGTCCGCAGGGTCGAGGCGGCCTGCCGAAAACAACCCCGGTCGGCATTGTGCGCTATAAGATGCCTCTCCAGCCTCATCAACAGGTAACTCTCGACTGGAAAATGCCCGTCATTCCTGTTGCCGCCGGCTCCAGCGAAGATGGGGCTATACAAGCAGCAACATTTGACGAATGCCTTCCGCGGACAATCGACTTCTGGGAAAGTATTTTACAGCGCGGTTTGAATATTACGGTCCCCGAAGACAAGGTGAACAATGCATTCAAAGCGAGCCTCATCTACGATCTGATCGCCCGCAACAAAGTTGGTAACGACTATGTGCAGGCGGTGAATGATTTCCACTATCATGCTTTCTGGCTGCGCGATTCGTCTTATATTTCCCACATGTACGACCTTTCCGGATATCCGCAGATCGCGCGGCAGGTGATCGATTTCTTCTCGCAATGGCAGCAACCCGACGGCAACTTCGTTTCGCAGGGCGGACAGTATGACGGTGTCGGGCAGGTTCTGTGGGATTACGGCCAGCATTACGCGATTACTCGCGATCGAAAGTTCGCAGAAGCAGTCTTTCCTTCTGTAGTCAGAGCCGTTGATTGGATCAAGCAGGCTCGACAAAACGATCCGCTCCATCTGATCCCTGCAACGACTCCCGGAGACAATGAGCGGATCACTGGCCATGTAACCGGGCACGATATCTGGGCGCTCAACGGCCTGCAGGGGGCAGTTCTGTTGGCGCACGCACTGGACCGCACACAGGAGGAAAAGGAATTCCAGGATGAGTACAATGATCTTCGCACTACCTTCCTGAATGTTTTGGATCGCGTGACCCAACAAACTGACGGCTACATACCGCCTGGCCTTGATGGCCAACATGGGCAGGACTGGGGTAACATGCTTTCACTCTATCCCGGTATTGAGCTTCCTGTGCAAAGCCCAATGGTGACGGCGACGCTGAATGCCACACGGGCAAAGTATCAGGAAGGCATCATGACCTGGTTTAACGGAAAGTTCTTGCACATTTATTTAACGTTCACCAATACGGAGACCGAGCTTATCCTGGGCAAGCAAGAATGGGCGGTAGAGGATCTCTATAATGAGCTGCTGCACACCAGTTCCACGCACGCCGCCTCTGAGACGACGGATGTCAGGCCATGGGGAGATCGGGACTTCGGCAGCAATTTATCGCCACACGGGTGGTTCGCCGCCAGGTTGCGGATTGCTCTGCGAGACATGATGGTGCGCGAACAGGGAACGGATCTGCATCTGCTTTCGGCTGTTTCACCGGAATGGATCCGTCCCGGATCCACGATTGAAGTGGACCGCGCAAGCACTACCTTCGGTCCGCTGAGTTTCTTTCTCAAGAACATATCCGCAACGCGCGCTGAGTTGGTAATCGATCCATCCTTCGTTGCCTCGCCCAATGAAATCATTCTGCACCTCCCATGGTTTATGAAGACCGACAGAGTGGTGGCTGATGGAACCCCGATGCTAATTACCGGTGATACGGTGAAACTGTCTCCCACGGCTCACCACATCACGATCTACTGGAGTGCAAAAGCCGGGTCTCCGGACATGAGCTATAACAACGTCGTCGCCAAATACAAAACGGAGTACGCTCGCAGATCTGAGGAGTGGCTTCACACTGGCAGCCCTCGCACCCCGTAATGAATGAGCGTTGCCCGGGTATAGCAGAATTGAATGAGCGTCGCGACAGTTTGCTGTGTTCATAATATGGGATCGAAAATGGGACCGCTCATTCCACCGAACGGCGCAGTAACCCGAAGGAGTCCCACGCGCTCATAGGTGAGAGCGCCAACCGAGAATTAGCAGCCTGAGGAGAAGAATAGATATGA
>JASIJW010000554.1:0-13015 GCA_030050035.1 Acidobacteriaceae bacterium
CCGCAGCCGCCGCGTCCGGCGCACTGTGGATAGTTTCTGAATTCGCCGTGCCGCAAGGCTGGTTCGGCCGGCTCATAGCGCAGCCGCTGGTCGCTTTCCTCTACGCAGCCTTCGGCTGGCTCACCGGCCTTCGCGTCCGCCGTCTTCCCGACCACGGCGAAGCGTTGCGCAGCGCCGGCTTCGTCCGCATCCGCAAAAAACTGCGGCTCGGCGGCCTGCTTGTCAGCGAACTCTGGCGCTTCAACAACCCATCCTCGGCGGTGTAATCCTGAGCGAGTTTGCCGCAGGCAACCAACCGGGATCCCACTGACAGGTCTTTGTCCGGCTTTTGTCCGTGGATTGAAAGACTGGGTCCCCACTGCGCGACGAGAGCCCCGTTTATAAAGACTTGAGCTTTGTGATCATTCTCGAACGGCCTGCGCCAATGTCGGGGCCGGATGGTGCGGCTGCCAAGCTGGACCGCCGTCTTCCCACTGGTCATCGGTAAGCTGCTCCACATGGGTGCCGTCGTAATTCATAACAAATATCTCGCCATACGGTTGCGGGCTGCCGGTATAAAGCGCCTCGTCCTTGAATCCCATCCGAGAGCTCGTAAACAACAACCGCTCTCCGTCGGGAGACCAGGCCAGGTGCGCCTCATTGCCATGCGTGTGCGTCAATTGGGTCACACACTTCCCATCGGGATGAATGGTCATCACTTCAAAGTCCCCGGCAATGTTGCGCACAAAGGCGATCAGATTTCCACGCGGAGACCACAAAGGAAAGTTGTCGTACTCGTTGGTCAACACAGTTATGGAGCCGTCGGCAAGATCCATGATGCGCAAGCCTTCGCCATCCGGCCCAGCTGTGCGGTAAACAATGTGCTTTCCGTCTGGAGAAAAGGAAGCGAAACCGTTGTTGTTCCGTCCCGAGGTAATCAGGTGAAATCCGGCGCCGTCGGCATTGAGAATTGCTACCTGCGCTCCTCCATTGACGCGATCGATGGGCTTTTTGGTTCCTGCGTCAAAGTCAAGAAAAGCAGTGAAGGCGCCTACGCCGACAACGATCTGCTTGCCGTCAGGCGACCATTGCGGGGCCAGAATCAAATCCTTTCGCTGCAGAATCGCGTGCGCCGGCTTGTCACCGTCGATGATCATAAGGCTGGTGATGCCGCCCGGCACGACGTTTGAAACCGCCATGCGCATTCCTGTTGGATCGTAGGCTGGCAACTGCGTAGTTGCATAGAGATCGAAGTTCGGATTACGGCTCCATTGCTTCACCGGTTCGAAGTTCGGCGTAAAAGTGACACGGCTGTAGACAACGTACTTGCCATCCGGAGACCAGGCAGGAGGATTCGGCGCGATGTCCAAACCCGACGGACCCACTCTGCCTGCACCGGAAACAATCTCCATCCTGGCTCCGTCGCCGCGCAAATACGCAACCTTTCCTGAGGCAAGAACGAAAGGCGCCAGTTTGACGCCCGGACCGCTGGTGATGGGAACGATGGAACCGCTGGCGATGTCAATCCTATAGAGTTGATTCTCCGCGCCTTCCCCATAGGGCTTGAGCAGCCTGTTTCGATAAATCCATGTGTCGTCCGCCGACATGCAATAGGTCACGACGCTTTTGCTGTCTGCCGTCCATCTCGGAGTGCCGCAGAAGTTCCCGTGCTGCGAAATACGCCTCAGCCCCGAGCCGTCAGGGCGAATGAGATAGATATCGACGAGATGGAGCCGCTCCCAGCGGTTTTTCGCGGAGGGAAGATCGCTGTCGCGATCCGAAGAGAAGGCGATCCAACGGCCATCAGGAGACCAGGCCGGCCTGAAATCGCCACCCCGCCCCGTGGTCAGCGCCCGCGCCTTGCGGGTGGCAAGGTCCAGTATCCACAGATTCGCAAAGCCCATGGCCCGCGTCGATACAAAAGCTATCTGCCGGCCATCGGGAGAGAACGCAGCCTGATCGTCATAGGCAGCATCGGCGGTCAGGCGTTCGACATTGCTGCCGTCGGGATGCATGCGGAAGAGATTGGCAGGGCCGGCCCGCTCCGATGTGAAAGCGATCCACTCGCCCCTGGGAGACCACGCGGGATTGTAGTTGAGCGAGTTTGGAGGCGTGAGTGACCGCTCCTCGGAGCCATCTGCGCGCGCGATAAAAAGAGTGGATTGGGTTGGGGCTATCCGGCCGAAGACGACTCGATCGGCCGCGAGGCAAGAAATCGACGAAGTCGCGAATGCAAGGACGCAAAGGAACCGGAAGAGAAGAGGAGACACTGTTGCCACTCCGGGAACTGGATTTTGGTGGGAGGGCAACTCGCTAAATCGTACCACCGGAAAGTGGAGTGAGCGAATGTTTTCCCCGATTATGCTGCTCTCTATTGGTTTGAAGTTCTTTGAAAAGCAACGGATTCCGCGAAGTTCTGAATAGCCGGCAGTCTGGAAATCAGGCGCCAGCCGGAATTTGGAATTCTAAACTTGGAGCGGCCTGGAGTTTTTGGAACGACCCGGACTTTCAGATTTGCGTCAGCGCCGGTTCGGCAACGGTTCCCGCCGCCGCGCGCCCTTCCCGTCTTCGCGGCCGCGCATGACCGCTGTGCCGCTGCAGCACTAAGGCCGCCGCGCCGCGCAGCCGCGCCACTTCGTTCTCCTCTACTGCCAGCAGCCGCGGCGGAGCGCCGGCCAGCACCAGGCCGGCAAGCTCCTTTTCCACGATCGGCCCCAGCCGCGGCCACGCGGCCACAATTTCGCCCGTCACCAGCACTGTCTGCGGAGAAAGCGCAGCCGCTACCATGCGCATTCCGCGACCAAAGCACCGCGCCTGCCGCTCGAGAGCTGCAATGGCGTGCGCATCGCCTTCGCCCGCCAGTTGAATCAGCTCGTGGATCGTAATCCGTCGGCTGTCTCGGCTCAACTCGGCATAGTAGCGCAGCGCGGCCGTGGATGAAGCCAGCGTTTCCCAGCAGCCCAGCCCGCCGCAGGCGCAGCGCGGCCCATTCGGGTCGAGCGGAATGTGGCCAAACTCGCCCGCCATGCCATGCTGGCCGCTCACCATCTGTCCATTGGCCAGAACGCCTGCGCCAATTCCCTCGGAGACTGTGATCAGCACCGCATTCCGGACACCGTCCATGCGCCCGAACCACAGTTCCGAAAGCAGACAGGCGTTGGCTGCGTTGTCCATCTCCACCTTCATTCCCGTGCCCTGCTCGATGGCGCTGCGGATGTCGAACGACGGCCACTTCAGGTTGGGCGCGAAGATCAGTCGTTGCGACTCGGGATCCACCCTGCCCGGAAGGCTCACGCCCACGCCCTCGAACGATTTTTGCGGATGCCGCGACTGCATTTTCTTCATGCAGGTCACAATCTGCGCCACGGCCTGCATCGGATCCGAGAGCACGGGCAGCGCTTCGCGGGAAAGAAACCTGCCGTTGAGATCGACAACAGCCACTGTGGCCTGGATCGGACGGATGTCGCAAACAATCATCGCCAGATCGTCGTTCAGGCCCAGCAGCGTGGGACGGCGTCCGCGCGGCCGGCGGGCGATAGCACCCTCGCGGATCCATCCCTCTTCGAGCAGCTCCTCAATAATGAGCGAGATTGTCGACCGCTGCAGGCTTGAATAGCGGGCCAGGTCGGCGCGGCTGATCGGCTGGCGGGCGCGAATGATCTCCAGCACCACGTCGCGATTCAGATCGCGCGCGATCTCGCTCGAAGCTACTTGCGCGTAGGCCAGATCGACCCTGCGGATGCCTCGTTCCACTCGCGTGTTCATGGCCAAAGCAAAAACCTCTTCTCTTGATCGGCATCCCCGAACAGGATCGCAATGCGGGGAGGAAAGCTGATGTAAACTGCCCTCCTCTTCAAATTCTTATGCAGCTCAATGAAGCAGCTCGGCGGCTGCGCCCGTTCGACTGGCCCGGAACACGGGGTGTTTCACCCCTGTCTTCACATCCCGCGTCGCAGAGGAAGCAGAAAATCTGCGCCTCACCCTGCCACAGAAGCGCTGCAGCAGGGCGAGGCAGTTGTTGAAGAGTCGTTCTTCGCCAGCCTAGAAATTCACCCGGCCAGAGAACTGCAAAGCGCGCGCACCCTGCGTTTGCGAATACCCCGGTCCGAAGCTGGTGATAAGACCGAACGATCCGTAGTTGCCTGAAGCGACGTTGGCGCTTGTTGGCACCGTGGTATTTGGGTTGTTGAGGAACGGGTGATTGAAGAGGTTGAATGCCTCCAGAGTGAATCTGATCTCAGATTCCCGGTAAATGTGGACGGAGCGGCCGATTTCCCCGTTTACCTGCGAGTTGCCGGGCCCTCGGAACTCGTTGCGGCTGGTATTAGGCAGGACAGGCGAAGCGTTAGAGGTGTTGGCAGTCGTGGCTGGGGGCTCAGCAGGACTTGCAAAGGCAGCCGGATTGAACCAGGCTTTGCCGCCGGAGACCGCGGTGTTGCCGAAGGTGCGGTTGTGACCGCTCAACTGCTGGTACGGAGAGACCAATTGGGCGTAGGTTGCGCCAAAGCCGGGTGCAACCCCTCCGATGGTGTTGCTGTTGGCGCTTACGGAGAATGGGAATCCGCTGTAGTGGCTGATCTGGCCATTTAACTGGAAGCCGCCGAGGATCTGGCCAAGAAAGCCGTGGTTTACATATGCCTGGCCGGGACCGAAGGGCAAGCTGTAAATGCCATAGATCTGCAGGTTATGCTTTTCGTCATAACCGGCGGTGCCTTTATTGAGGCTGTACATGGTGGGATAGTTGAAGACAGTGCCTTGCGATCCTGAACCGGCTCCGTTGTCCTCGAAATCGATGGCGTGCGAGTACGTGTAGACCACGCCGAGAGTAGCGTTCCTACCCGCATTGCGCGACAACTGGGATTGCATCGCGTTGTAGGACGAGGAGAAGATCGGTGCGTTTACGGTGACTCCGCCAGAGTTGTAGCAGTTGCTTAGTCCGTTGCAGAATGTCTGGCTGAAGATGGTGTTCACCTGGAAGCTGCACGCGCCGGTGAGCCCAGTGGAGGGGTTGTACTGGCCATTGGCCATGCAAGAAGTGGCGGCGCTTGGGAACGGAGCAGAGTTGTAAGGGCTTACGCCAGCCTGCTGGCGAACAAAGTGAGTTCCCACATAGCCGACGTTGGCCACGAACTGATGGCCCAGGTCCCGCTGGACGAAGAAGTTCCAGCTCTCGATGTAGCCGCGGCGGAAGTTCTGGGGAACGGTGTTCGTAGAGCCGGAGACAGGCAGGGACGCGAACCCGGTTGAGAAGTTTGGAATCACGGAGGCTGGAATGCCATAGCTCAGGGTCATGGCCGCGTTGTTGTTAGCCGGGTCCTGGGCAATGGTGAAATTGCCGGTTCCGGTGTACGAGGGCGCGAGATCCTCTGGGAACGAGTCGCGCAGGTAGCGGAAGCTGTCGGGATCGGTGGTGAGGCCGAAGCCGGTGCGCACGACGGTTTTCGGGGTGACGGAGTAGGCAATGCCGAAGCGGGGGACAATCTGTCCCCATCCGGCGCCAATACCGGCGCTACGGGGAAGGCCATTGATGCCGCCCACCTCAACATTGGCGGTCTGCGGTAATCCGGGAACCAGAACAGAGGCGCCAGTGTGGTCACGGTACGGGGCCGGGTAAACCTCATACCGGATGCCGTATGTGAGCGTCAGCTTGGGAGTGACGGTCCATTGATCCTGGGCATAGAGGCCCATCTCGGTCCAGCGCAGGGAATTCGGGTTGTAGACCTGCGATGGGTGCCCGATAGCCTGGCCGGTTCCGTTGTTGGGAAGACCGAGCAGGAAGTCGGCAAGGGATGTGTATCCTGTGACGCCGCACGATGCGCCCCCGCAGGTCATTCCACCGGAGAACGTGAAGCCGCCGCGCGGAGCGTTGGGCTGGCCGCCGCTCGTTGGCTGGAAGTGATTCAGGTCGAAGTGGTAATAGGTCAAGCCGTACTTGGTTGAGTGCTTGCCCTTCACCCAGCTCAGGTTCACATCGCCGGTGAACTGGTTGTCGCGGAACAGGAATGGATTGGCGCCCTGATTGTTTCCGAGGCCACTGAAGAGGTTGCCGCTGGATCCGAAGTAGAATGCGGGCTGTCCGACATAGTTGGGGCCAACGCCATTTGTTCCCGGAATATGCAAGACGTCCAGGCCGTAGTCGCCGTCTTTGATGTCGAGAGTGGACTGGGCACCCGTGACCTGGCGCGTATAGCCGAAGTCGGCGTCGATGACGAGCCTGGGGTTGAAGACATGGCTCATGCCGAGGCCGACGTTCTGCATGCGGCCGGAGGCTTGGCCTGGCTGGCCGCCGTCCAGCGTACTGCCGCCGGCGGCGCCGAGTGCCTGTGGGTCAACGTCAGAGTACGGTTGCATGCCGTACTTGCCGAAGATTTGCGTGCTGTCGCTCGGGATGTAGGTGATTTTTGTGTCGGATGAATTGCGGTTGTAGCCGACGGTTCCGGTGGCGTTGTAGTCGTTTTGCAAGGCGCTTGCGATCAGGCCCGCGCTCGGCGTGCCTATCTTGGCTGCAATCGGCGCCAGGTCCTGCATCATGATGGCTGCAGCAGGGGCAATTCGACCCGCGGGGATGGTATTTACGCTGGACCCGGTTTCGCCGTATTCGCTAGTGAAGCTAGGCCGGCATCCAGGGACTAGATAACCCGCGACGTATTGCAGCGAGGAACAACTGGCCGTGGGCGTAAAAGAGTTCACCCAGGCCTGCGTGGGCTGCGGATCGTAAATCACGCTGGTACCGGCAGCCTCAGAGAAGTTGCCGCCGATCATGTTGCTGTCGGGAATTGTGAATTGCGCCGCGTACAACTGACGGCGCGTGATGCGGTCGAAGTTGGTGAAGAAGAAAAGTTTCTTTTTGCCGGTGAGGATTCTGGGAATATAGACCGGTCCGCCGATGTTGAACCCATACTCCTGAAAGACATTTTTCGGAACCGCTCCGGTCGGATCGAGGGAGGTTTCAAGGGAAGCCTGAGTTGCGGTATAGCCGCGAGCGTTGAATGCGGCGTCCTGATAGTACTCCCAAGCTCCGCCGTGGAAGTCCCTGGTGCCGCTCTTGGTGGTGACCCTGATGGAAGCGCCGCCGGCCTGGCCCTGCTCGGCGTTGAAGTCGTTGGTGGTAAAGGTCACGCTCTCGATTGAGTCTGCCGGAGGCACGTATGCGATCAGGTAGGGCAGCCAACCATAATAATTGACTGCGCCGTCGATGCGCGTAGTGTTGCCGTTGTAGGAATTGCCATTGACGTTCACCGACATGGCGCGGGCCGGGTTGCCGCCTATCGAGTTCTTTTCCTGCACGTCGGCAGCGCCCGGAATTACCGTGTAGAGCGACTCGAAATTGCGGCCCTGCGAAGAGGTGATGGGCAGTTGCGCCAGCTCAGTCTGGCTGATTTCGCTGTCCACCTCCGCGGTTTCGGTTTGCAGCTCCGGCGGAGCTTCACTGACCGTAATCTCAGTGGAGACGCTTGCAGGCTGGAGCGTAATATCAACCCGCACCTGGCGGTTAACTTCGGCCTGCACGTTCTGTTGCGTAAAGCCGGCAAAGTTCCCGGCCGCTGCGACTGAAAGCGAATACGTTCCCGGTAGCACGTCCAGAAAGTCGTAGTTGCCGAGAGAGTTGGCAACAGTGCTGCGCACTTCCCCGGTGCCCTGATTGGTCAGGGTAACTGTTACGTTGGGAACCACGGCGCCCGTCTTGTCGCTCACTGTACCGGTCACCGAACCGTAGAGAATCTGTGCGTGCAATGCGGGTATGGCACTCAAAGTCAGCAGCGCAATTACCGCTGCCACGATGCGCAGCGCTCTCCGACCCGCACAGGATGGGAACCGCAAGATGCAGTTTGCCGTCATAACTACCTCCTCAAAAACCGCTCGAACAGGTGCGGCGCTCACCTAAGTCGTCGTTTTTTTGGAGGCACGGGCGCCGTCCCGTGCCCCTTAACGAAACAGGAATCGAACCGTCCGAGGACGGCGAACCAGAACGCAACTGGGAAGCTGAACCCGGGAAGGCCCTAAGTCGGGCCGCCTGCATATCTAAAGACAACAAAACACGCAGTGATAAATTTGCGTCTCAAACTATATGTGCCTCCGAAAAAGAATGTCAAGAGAAAAACGTAGGATAAAACGATTTTTCCCAACACCTTCGCGGACTTGCGTCGCATGGTATCAAAGTCAATTATGTGAATGTATTTGGCTCGAATCGCTCAGGAGCGACTCCCTGGACTGTCTTGATCACCGGTTTCTTTCGAGCGTTTCGGCGCTTCTGCTCTTTCGGGCGCAAATTGCCCGCACCCTCATCTCGTGCGAGGCCGCAAGAGGTTATCTCGAATCCGCGTCGCTAGAGATTGCAAGCTGCCTGGCCACCTTGACGTGCAGCGATGAGGTGACACAGGCATCGGGAACGTTTTATGGAGAGTGGCTGCCGGCCCATCGCTACCTGCCGTCCGAGACCGGCGCTGAGAACCCGTCGCTAGTGACTCCTGCGATGGCGTGGCAACGCATAAACGGGATGCCAGGCTATGGGTAGCAGCCGGCTCCGGCTCATTTCGTTCGCGTCTCAAACCATTTTTTCTGGACAATGCTGCCCTGCCACGACCACAGTCCCGGGCTCAAAATCGTTCTATCATCGGCAGGAATCAATCAGCATCCGCGTCGCGATTGCGTGGTCTGCATCGGATCGGTAGCCGCAAATCCTTTGTCCGGTATCGGCGGTGGGTCCGCGGGTGCTTCGGGGCCGGCAGCCGCGGAGTCCATCACTCGGCCCTCCTCCAGCCCGCCAGCAGCCGCATCGCGCGCAACCGCCCCAGTCGAGATCCAGAAACCACGTGTCCGCGTGGCCACCATGCTGTGCCCAGCGAAGTAGGCCATGTAATCGCCGTCCGGCAGGTCAGCCGGCGCAGTAAGGATGGAACATTCAAGATAGCGGAAAGAGCGGCACAGATAGCGGGGATCGGACTCGTCCACGCGGCGAGCAAGAATATCGCATTCCGCCTCGCGGCCCATGCCGCGAAGTTTGCCGCGCAACAGGACGATGGCCCCCAAAGCCAAAGCACAGACCCCTTAGGAGAAACGATACAACTCTGTGCAGATGCGGAATATTACTATGTGGCTACCCGATTAATTCGGGAATCGTATTCTCCCTCGCTGCCGAATGCGTCCCGAGCTATTGGGCTGGCGTCGTTCCCGCCACAGGCATGCCGAATGCCGCCGACAAAGGCAGATCGTGCCCGTTGTACCAGTCCTGCGTGGCCGCGGTAAAGGCATCTGCCCGCCGCTGCCACTGCTGGATCGCTAGGTCGTAGCGCACTGTTACATTGTTTAGCCAGTATGGCCGGTTTTCGCCTAGCCACACCTGTGCATATTCGTCCTTCGCCGCGGAGAATCCGTCCCGCAAATCCTGGCATCGGCCTACGTCGCTTGAAATTTCGCTCAACAGAAGGCTCACCAGCTTATGCTGCGCCGGGTCATGCTGCGCGGCAAGAATCTGCGCGTATGTCGTCACGATCTCCTGCGCCAGTTCGAACTTCATCCCGATCAGGTCCAGCCGCCGCGCGCCGAGATCCATCGCCGTTAGCGCCTCCGGTTCGGCAATTCCCGGCTCCTCCATCCGCGCCTGCTCGACGAGCACAATGGCCTGCTCGGCATGCGTGCGCAGTGCCTGTGTGTTCGGCAACAGTTTTGCAGAAATCTCCTGCCCCTGCGCACTCCATGGGTCCAGCCAGAAAAGCGCATCGGTCGTCATGCCGGGTTTTGAATCCGTAACGGCTTCCTCGGCCGCCATCAGCTCTTTTTCCGCCTCGTTGATCTTTCCGCTCGCGTCGCGATGGAAGGCCTGCCCATAGCTGTCCTGGTAATTGGCAATATTGCTCTCTCCCGGCTGCCACGCGGCCACCGCGCCGAAGAGCACGCCATACCAGTCCTGGTTGAACAGTCCCTCGCCATCATCGTTCCACACCGTGGTCAGCGCGCCTGTTGAGCCCAGCCGCTGCCCGTCGCGGATGAATCCCTGAATGTTCCACAGCGCGGTCTTCTCCATCGGATACACCTGGTTCCAGTTGGAGTCGCCCGGCGAAACCCACGTCTCAATCCCGTTCTTCGCAAAAGGCTCGATCAGCTTGTCGAATCCCGTCGAGTCCCAGTAATCCCATGGCAGCGCGATCATGTCTTTGGGCAGAGCCGAAACCGCGGCCGGATTTTCGTCTCCGATATCGCCCCAGAACAGCAGCCGCCGCTGCAGCGGCGCCAGCGCATCGTGAATCTGCTTGAGAAACGCTACATACACCGGCCCGTATCCTTGCTGCTGAACCTCGTCTTTCGTCCGTCCCAGACCGAGATCGAAGGTTTCGTCTGCACCAACATGGATGAACGGCGAAGGAAACTCCTGCGCAATATCGGTGAACCAGTCCTTGATGAGCGGAAGACTGCCGTCGGCGCCGGGCGCCAGCACGTGGCCGTGCGGCGTCTCCGCGAGCTCGGCGTAGAGATCGTATTTGAGCACCTTGTGCAGATGCCCGAAAGCTTCCTGTTCGGGAATGATGGTGACGTGATATTGCCGCGCGTATGCAACCAGCTCTGCTACGTCTGCCGGCGTAAGCGAGCTGCCCGGCGGCGCTGGAAGCGGCTGATCCGGGTAAAGCAGCGTGTGCTCGAAGTAAGGCGAATAGATATTGATCTTGAACGAAGCGAAGACCCGGATCTGGTGCTTCTGGAATTCGAGCGTCGGGAACGGCCCACGCGAAAGATCGTCGTCGATGCCGCGATACTGCATCGCGGGCCAGTCGCGCACCGTACCGGTGGGGATCTGCCGCGGACCGCCGGGTAGCGGCAGGAGCTGCTTGAGCGTCTGCACGCCATAAAACACCCCTGATCCGGTTGCACCTACAACATACGCCTGGTGCGGCTCGATGGACAGTACGTATCCCTCCGATTCCATTGCAGGGTCGAAGGCTAGTTTCGTCCGCGAGAGCACCAGCTTCGCCTCCGGCGACTCAGTGCGCAGCAGCGTTACCCGATACGGTAGCCCGCGCAACGATCCTGAATCGTTCGGTCTCGATTCGCTCGCCGGCGTCAACGCCGCGAGTGCCTCTTCGAGATCTTTCGCAGCAAACTCATCCTCGGCACTGCGCCCAGGCGCCGTCACCACGACCTTTTCAGGCAAATCGATGGCTGGGCCAAAGTGCGCTTCGCGCGGCGCTGGCAACAGATGAATGTCAGGCGCCGGAGTTTGCGCCCCAGCGATCGAACCAAGAGCAAGTCCAAGAGCGACGAACGCAGAAACGGCAACCATCCGAGCGGCATTTGAGATCCGTGACACAGCGGGAACCCAAGGCTGGAATTTTGACATCGCAACCCTTCTTAAGCTCAAAATTTTGAGCATTTCTTTTTCAATCGATCATTGTAGACTAAGTTGACACAGCCTGACCGCCCACTTTCGCGGTGTTCTCGTCCTTGCCGCCAGAGTTGGGTTTGCAAAGCCAGGTCATGAAGCAGGCAACTAGCAAAGGAAGCCCAATGGCCACAGTCGGATCGACGGACGCCGTGAACGCAGCAAACTCGGCCGCGCGCCGCAGGTACAATCTGATCCTGCTCACCGTCGCCGGCCTCGGCGGCCTGCTCTACGGCATCGACGTCGGCATCATCGGTGGTGCGCTTCCTTATCTTGAAGCCACTTCCAGCTTCTCCGCTGCCGAGCTCTCGGTCATCGTCGCAGCCGTGCTGCTTGGCAGCGTCTTCTCCACGCTTTTTTCCGGCCTACTGGCTGACTGGATGGGCCGCCGCCCACTCATGGTGCTCAGCGGCATCGCATTTGCTTCGAGCATTCCCATCATCGCCCTCTCGCACGGCTACTGGCCGCTATTCCTCGGCCGTCTGCTTCAGGGCATCAGTGGCGGTCTGGTCGGCGTCGTCGTCCCGCTCTACCTCGCCGAGTGCCTTTCGGCCCAGGTGCGCGGAAAAGGAACAGCGATCTTCCAGTGGATGCTTACCCTCGGCATTCTCGCAGCCGCGCTGGTGGGTATCTACTTCAGCTATCGCGTCAACGCCGTCGAGCACGTCGCCGACGCAGCCACGCTCTTTCATTTCAAGGACCACGCTTGGCGCAGCATCTTCTGGGTCTCGCTGCCGCCTGGCATCGTATTCGTCCTCGGCGCGCTTCTGGTCAGCGAGTCTCCGCGCTGGCTGTTTCGTCGCGGCCGCCGCGAACAGGCCCTCGCCGCGCTGCTCCGCTCCCGCACGCCGCAGCAGGCTGCGCTCGAGCTTGACGAGATGGAGTCCATCGCCCAGGCCGCCGCAGCCGCCCGCAGCGCCCGAGTGCGCGATTCGCTGCTGCGCCGCAAATACCTCATCCCCTTCCTGCTCGCCTGCGTAATTCTGTTCTGCAACACGGCCACCGGTATCAACTCCATCATCGGCTACAACACCGGCATCCTGATCCAGAGCGGGCTGAGCGATCTGGCTGCGCACTGGGGTTACGTACTATTCACCCTCGTCAATTTCCTTGCCACCACCATCGGCATGGTACTGGTCGACCGCAAAGGTCGCCGCTTCCTGCTTATCCTGGGAACCGGCGGTGTGCTCGTCTCGCTCATCGGCGTGGGCCTGCTCTTCCGCGCGACCGAGCGCTTCACCGTCGACTGCCGGGTGACCGTGCAGCAGCTTGCGGCGAATCGCAACTCCCTCACGCTGCATTTTTCGCCGGCCGAAGCGCAGCAGCTCCTCGCCGCCCAGGGCTATGCGGGCAGCGCCATTGATATTGACCGCGCTTCGCTGGCCATCATCTACTCCTGCGGCGACTACACGGCAGCCACCAGCTTTGTCCGCTCAGATGATCCCGCCGCCGAGCCTATCCGGATCTCCCGCGCCGACTGCCTGCCCGCCAACCGCGTCGAAGCCCTCTTCCAAAATCCCTTCGGCAACTTGAGGACCTCGCAAATCGCGCCGCTTAAAATCGACAAGGCCATCCTCGGCCAGATTCCCCGCAACCGCCACGGCTGGCTCGTCGCCCTAGGCCTTTACCTGTTCATGAGCTTTTTTGCCATGGGCCCGGGCG
>JASIJW010000555.1:0-4054 GCA_030050035.1 Acidobacteriaceae bacterium
GGCCCGAGGAGCTGCGCAATCACCGCCTCATCGTCATGTTCTTCGACCTCACCTCCATGCAGCCCGAGGATCTGGAGCGCTGCGTCGAAGCTGCGCAGGACTTCCTTCGCACCAGAATGCAGCCCGCCGACCTGGTGGCATTGGTTTCGCTCGGCGACACGCTGACTGTCGACCAGGACTTTACCCAGGACAAGGACGCGCTGATCCGCGAAGTCGGCGCCTACAACGGCACCGAAGGCCAGGGATTCGAGCAGGGCGCCAACGCCAACTCCAACCAGGTGGAAGACACCACCGGCTACACGCCCGACGAGAGCGAATATAACGACATCAACACCGACCGCGAACTGTTCGCCCTGCGCGCCATTTCCAAATCGCTCGAACGGATCTCGGTGAAGAAGTCGCTGCTGTATTTCTCCGGCGGCATCTCGCGCGACGGCATTGAGAACGAGGCCTCGCTGCGCCAGGCCATCAACGCCGCCGTCCGCGCCGACCTCGCCATCTACAGCGTAGACACGCGCGGCCTGCAGGCGGTGCTGCCCTTGGGTGACGCCTCCACCGGCAGCCTGCGCGGCCAGGGCGCCTACAACGGCGGCGCGACCGTCAACAACATGAACCAGAACTTCGCCACGCAGGAAGTGATGGCGACGCTCACCACCGACACCGGCGGCAAAGCCTTCTTCGACTCCAACGATTTCGCGCCCGCCTTCGCGCAGGTGCAGAAAGATACCTCGGCCTACTACGCCATCGGTTTTCATTCCTCGAACCCTGCGCGCGACGGCAAGTACCGCAAGCTGACGGTGAAGATCGACCGTCCGGGCATCAAGCTCGAATACCGCCCCGGCTATTACGCGCCCGCAGATTTTCAGCACTCCGGCAAGCAGGACCGCGAGCAGGAGCTACAGGATGAGCTGGCCAGCGATCTTCCCGCCACCGACATCGCCGTCTATCTCGATGCTATGTACTTCCGCCTGAACGAAAACCGCTACTACGTGCCGGTGTCGCTGCTCGTGCCCGGCTCGCAAATTCCCTTCGTCAAAGGCGGCGACAAGGACAAGGCCACGCTCGACATCATCGGCGCCGTCATCGACGAGGTGAAGCGCCCCATCGGCCGCGTACGCCAAACAGTAAAACTCAATCTCGATCAGTCTATGCAGGCGCGGCAAAAGAACATCCAATACACAACCAGCTTCGATCTGCCGCCAGGCAAATACTCCCTCAAATTCGTAGTGCGCGAAAACCAGACCGGCCGCATGGGCTCGTTCATGGCCGATATCACCCTGCCCGATTTGAAAAAAGCGCCGCTAAAAATGAGTTCAATCGTGCTCGCCTCCGTGCGCCAGCCGAGCAAGACGCGCGGCAACGATGTTGACCCTCTGGTAAGAAACGGCCAGGAGTACGTGCCCAACATCGCGCACGTCTTTCGCCAGGATCAACACATGTATCTGCTCTATGAAATCTACGACCCGGCGCACGAAAAGGAGAGCGAGACCGGAGTCAAAGAGCCCAAAGGCGCAATCAACCTGTTCAGCAGCCTGGAACTGATTCAAGGATCCACGAAGGTCTACGAAACGCCGCTGGTGCGCGCCCGCCAGGTGAACGTAGAGGATCGCGACGCCGTCGCCATGGAACTCGATGTTCCGCTGAACGGCCTCAAGCCCGGCCAGTACATCTGCCAGTTGAATGTGATTGATGACGCCGGCGGCAGCTTCGCCTTCCCGCGCTTCGCCGTACTGGTGCGCCCGCCCAACTCGCTGGCCACCACGCAAACACCTGCCCCGCCAGCAGGCGCCGGCGGCGGACTCTAACCAATGTGATCCAGCTGGAAGGGTCTTAACAGGCTACGAAAAACTCCGATTAGGGCGGATATGAAATAACTCCGATAATGGCGCTTTGTGTCAGGGCACGACTTTAGTCGTGCCGAAAAGGCCCAACAAAACGAGGTGGGCTTTAGCCCCCGAGGGATGAATCTCCATCGCTCGGCGCGTTTCCATACGGGCAATGCCTGCACCCCGACCCGCAGCAATATCCGCGCTTCAAATGGTACGCCGCAGTAAACACCATGTACAGCCCCTCGAAATAATAGTCCTCAGGCGCAAGCGCGCATGGCTGCGGCGGAGCCTCGGGTTCGCGGTCCATGCAGCTATTTTCGCCGATTCCACAAAACTTTCCGTGCCCCATCCTTTCGCCCGCCTTTGAGCGAAAGGGTGGGAAGCCACCGATACAATCAACTCATGGCACTCTCTGCACAAGACCGCGCCCGCAAGATCAAAATCATCCTCTTCGACGTAGACGGAGTTTTTACCGACGGCACCATCTGGCTCGTCCCCGGTGCTACAGGCGGCAAGCTCTCCGCCGAGCTCGAAACCGCGCGCAGCGGCAACGACATCGGCTTCGGCGTGCAGTCAAAAACAATGGTCGAAGCCAAAGGCTACAGCGCCCACGACGGCATGGGCATTTCGCTCGCCCGCATGGGTGGCCTCAAATGCGGCGTCATCACCAAGCGCATCTCTGAGACGGTAGCCACGCGCGCCCGCGACCTCAAGCTCGAATTCGTCTACCAGGGCCAGGCCTTCAAGATGAAGCCGATCCGCGAGATCATGGAAAAAGAAGGCGTCGCGCTCGAAGAAATTTGTTACGTGGGCGACGACATTATTGACCTCCCGGTGTTGCGCCAGTGCGGCTTGGCAGTTGCCGTAGCCAACGCTCGCCCGCAGGTCAAGGCCCAGGCGCACTACGTCACGCCGAACGGCGGCGGCTACGGCGGCGCGCGCGACGCAATCGAGTTCATCCTCGAAGCCAAAGGCATCCTCAACCGCTGCATCGAGCAGTATCTCGACGAAGACCAGTCGATCGCGCCGTCAATGGATACTGGATCGCCGGAAACCGGCAAGGGAAACGGCTAGCAGTGACCTCGAATGGAAAACGCGCCGTGGTGCTGCTCAGCGGCGGCCTCGACTCCGCCACCGTGCTGGCGATTGCGCGCAGCGAAGGCTACGCCTGCTTCGCGCTTTCGTTCTCCTACGGCCAGCGCCACGCGTTCGAGCTCCAGGCGGCGAAACGCGTGGCCGCTTCGCTCGGCGCCATCGAGCACCGCATTGCCAACATCGACCTGCGCGTCTTCGGTGGCTCCGCGCTCACGGACGAAATCGAAGTGCCTAAAGGCCGCGAGCCCGGCGAGATGGCCCACGGCATTCCGGTCACTTATGTCCCCGCGCGCAACACCATCTTTCTCTCCTTCGCCCTCGCCTGGGCCGAAGTGCTTGAGTCGAGCGACATCTTCATCGGCGTCAACGCGCTCGATTACTCCGGCTATCCCGACTGCCGGCCGGAATTCATCGAAGCCTACGAGAAAATGGCCAATCTCGCCACCAAAGCAGGCGTTGAAGGCCGGCAGCGCCTCAAGATTCACACTCCGCTCATCGCCATGACCAAGGCCCAGATCATCGCCAAAGGCATTGAACTGGGCGTGGACTACGCACAGACCAGCAGTTGTTATGACCCCTCGCCAACCGGCGTCCCCTGCGGCCAATGCGACTCCTGCCTCCTGCGCGAAAAAGGCTTCCACGACGCCGGAGTTGAGGACCCCCTGAGAAAAACAGCTTCCAACTCCTAGCGCGGGTGCTCACCCTTGACGCGGCTTCATCGCGCCAAGGGTGGGAACCACATACCTCCGAATCGCAATCCGCCCTACCACGAACTAAGCTAGAAGCAGGGAGCTAGCAGCTAGAAGCTGCCTTTATATGTACGCCGTAAAAGAAATCTTCTATACCCTCCAGGGCGAGGGCGCTCAGACCGGCCGCGCCGCCGTCTTCTGCCGATTTGCTGGCTGCAATCTCTGGTCGGGCCGCGAGCAGGACCGCGCCTCGGCAATTTGCAAATTCTGCGACACGGATTTTGCCGACACCAAAGGCCCCGGCGGCGGCAAGTTCGCCTGCGCCGAAGATCTCGCCGCAGCCGTGGAAGGAAAATGGCCGATTGCCGAAAGCGACAGAAAATTCGTCGTCTGCACAGGCGGCGAGCCGCTGCTGCAACTCAATCCTCCGCTGATCGAGGC
>JASIJW010000556.1:0-4463 GCA_030050035.1 Acidobacteriaceae bacterium
CCGCGCCGAAGCCGTTGTCGATGTTGACGACCGAGACATTGGGCGAGCAGGTGTTGAGCATGCCCAGCAGGGCAGCTACGCCGCCGAGCGACGCGCCGTAGCCTACGCTGGTGGGCACGGCGATGACAGGCGCGTTCACCAGGCCGCCGACAACCGTGGGCAATGCGCCCTCCATGCCGGCGCAGACGATGAGCACGCGCGCCGATTTGAGCGAGTTTTGTTGCGCGAGCAGGCGATGGATGCCGGCCACGCCGACGTCGGCGATGAGCTCGCAGGTGTTGCCCATGAGCCGCGCGGTGATGGCGGCTTCTTCGGCAATGGGCAGGTCGCTGGTTCCGGCGCAGACCACGCCGACGGTTCCTTTGCCTGGAGCGGGGTCGGTCTGGTGCAGTGTGATGGCGCGGGCGGTTTCGTGGAATTTGGCACGTGACTCGACTGCGAATACGGCCTCATAAGTTGCGCATGAGGCGCGGGTGGCGAGCACGTTGCCGCCGGCCTGCGCCATGCGCGCGAAGATCAGCGCCACCTGCGCGGGAGTCTTGCTTTCGGCGAAGATGACCTCGGGCATGCCGGTGCGCAGAGCGCGGTGGTGATCAAGCTTGGCGAAGCCCAGGTCTTCAAAGGGCATGCCGCGCAGGCGCTCGAGCGCATCGGAGACGGCAACGCGGCCCTCGCGAACTTCAGTTAACAGCGTTTCGAGCAGCAGGCGGTCCATGAATACCAGTCCTTTTGGAGATTCAATAATTATCCTTTTGGGAGTTTGACCAGGCGCGCATCGCCTCCTGCATCACGCGCTTGAGGGGGACCGAGTGCCGGCGCGCCAGTGCGCGGCAGTCTTCGTATTCAGGCGCGGCATTGGCTATTTCGCCTGCGGGCCAGCGCGCGATTTTGATGCGAACCTTTCCCCACGGCGTTTCGACTTCGGCGAATTCCCGTATGAGGGCCAGCTTGTTTTCCGTGCGCCAACGCAGGCCGATGGTCGTGGTCTCGCGCAGCACGAGTTCGCGCAGCGCGGCGGCACGGTCAGGGCTGGAGAGCACCGTCATCTGCACGCCGCTGCGGCCTTTTTTCATCTGCACGGGAATTCGGTACACGTCCCAGGCACCAGCCTCGAGCAGCAGCTCGCTGACGTAGGCGAGCAGTTGCGGCGTAGAGTCGTCGATAACGGCTTCGGTTACGGCGATCGGCTCGGGGTGCGGTTCGCTGACAGTGGATTGTGTTTCAGCTTCTCCGATGAGCAGGCGAAGCAGGTTGGGCGTGCCGGGGGTATCGCGGCCGCCGGCTCCGTAACCGTGCGCATGGATGCGCATGGGCGGGATTGCGCCGTAAGAGATGTCGAGCGCGCGGAGCAAGGCCGCGCCGGTAGGTGTTACGCGCTCCATAGCAATCCCCGAGGAGTAAACGGGCGCGTCGCCAAGCAGCGCAAGCGTGGCGGGCGCGGGAACCGGCAGCGTGCCGTGCGCGCACTCAACTGTGCCGCTGCCTACGTTCAGAGGTGAGGCCATCCATCGGTCGAGGGCGAGCGACTCGCAGCCGGCCGCGGCGCAAACGATGTCTACGATCGTGTCCACTGCGCCGACCTCGTGAAAGTGCACTTTCTCAATGGGGATGGAATGCATGCGTGCTTCGGCTTCACCGAGAAGCTGGAAGGCGCGGCTGGCGCGGGATTTGACGCCTTCGGCCAGAGGCGCGGAGCGGATAATTTCGAGGATTGCGGAGAGCGAGCGATGCGGCGCGTGGGCGTGATGATGATGGCCGGTTTCGTGATCGTGGTGGTGATGGTGATCGTGAGGATGGGCGTGATCCTCTGCATGATTATGGGCGTGCGCGTGATTATCGGCCGAATTCGCGGGAGCAGCATTTTCCGGCGATTCGGGCGTAATTACGTCGATCTTGGTTCCGGCAATTCCGCCGCGCAGCACTTTGCGCAATTCGATGTGAGCGCCGATGTTGAGCGCTGCAGTTGTTTCCTCGAACAGCGAGAAGGGAACGCCCGCATCGATGAGCGCGCCCAGCAGCATGTCGCCGCTGATGCCGGAAAAGCACTCCAGATAGCCGATTCGCATTGCGTTTTGATTCTAAATGGGGCAGTGGAGTTAGCGGCGCTGGCGGTGTTAGCGGAGTTAGCGTGATCGTGCTTTCCCACCCTTCGCGCGATGAAACTGCGCGAAGGATGGGGCACGGAGGATGAGGTTGTTTATGCGCTGCGGCGGGTGAGGAGTTCGGCGGGTAGCAATTCGTTCAGCGAACCCGAGCGAAAGCCGGTACAGTCGAGTGTTACGAATTTGAAGCCGGCCTTCTTCAATTCGGCGGTGATGGCGTCGAGCATTTCCATTGTGAGCGCGCGGGGCAGCTCGGCGCGGGCGATTTCTACGCGCGCCAGCTCGCCATGGTGGCGAACGCGGAACTCGCGGAAGCCGAGAAGACGCAGGCTCTCTTCGCCGCGCTCTACCTGGTCAAGGACTTCGCGCGTGACGGTGCGGCCGTACTCGACGCGCGATGAGAGGCAGGGCGCGGCCGGGCGGTCCCACACTGGATAGCCGGCGGCGCGGGCCAGGGCGCGGACTTCAAGCTTGGTCATTTCGACTTCAGCCAGCGGAGCGACGACGGAGTGCTCGTCAGCGGCGCGCTGGCCGGGACGGTAATCTCCGCGATCATCGGCGTTCATTCCATAGGCCAGGTGCTGATAGCCGAGTTGGGCGCGCAGGGCTTCCATCACGGTGAAGAGCTCGTCTTTGCAGTGGAAGCAGCGGTTGCCATCGTTGCGCGCGTACTCGGGGCGGTCAAGCTCGGCGGTCGAGATGACTTCGAGCGGCATGCCGAGCGAGCGAGCAAAGCTGACGGCCTGGTCGAGATCGCGGCGCGCGAGCGAGGGCGAGTCGGCCAGGACGGCGAGCATGCGCGCGCCCAGCACGCGATGCGCTGTGGCGGCCAGGAAAGCGGAGTCCACGCCGCCGGAATAGGCGATCATCAGGCTGCCGAGCTCGGCCAAGCGCTGCTCGAGTGCGCGCAGTTTGGGCGACGCGCTGTCGAGCGCTGCATCTGACTCGGGAATCGGTATGGCTGTGGACTGCATGGGTGCGATTATACCTTTCGGGCAATTTGTACCGTAGGCGTAACGTAGGATGGCTGCATGGGCTCGTTGCTCCGGATTCATGATCTGCGCGTGCGCTTCGGCGCAATGGAAGCGGTGCGCGGGATCGATCTTGAAATCGATGAAGGCGAAGTGCTGGGGCTTGTGGGCGAGTCGGGCTCGGGCAAAAGCGCTACGTCGTTGGCGATTCTTGGGCTGCTTGGGCCAGCGGCGCGTGTGGACGGGCAGATTCTTTGGGGCCAGCCCGGGATGCGGAGCGCGGATGGCGGTGAAAGCGCCGGTGGCTCTTATATCGACTTGCTGCGGCAGCCGGCCTCGGCGCTGCGCCAGATTCGCGGGCGCGAGATCGCGATGATCTTTCAGGAGCCGATGACGGCGCTCAATCCAGTCATGTGTATCGGCAGGCAGGTTGCCGAGTGTGCCACGGCGCATGGCGCGTACACGGGCCGCGAAGCCAAGCGGGCGGCTATTTCCGCGCTTGAGGCGGTTCAGATTCCTGATGCTGCGCGGCGGTATGGCGATTATCCGCACCAGTTTTCCGGCGGGCAGCGGCAGAGAATTTTGATTGCGATGGCGCTGATCAACCGGCCGCGGCTGCTGATTGCCGATGAGCCGACGACGGCGCTCGACGTTACGGTGCAGGCGCAGATTCTGGCGTTGCTGCGCGAGTTGCAGCGGGAGCACGGGCTTGCAATGCTTTTTATTTCGCATGACCTGGCTGTGGTGGGCGAGGTTGCGAGCCGGGTTGCGGTGATGCGGGCCGGGGTGGTGGTGGAACAGGGGCCTTCGACGCAGCTCCTTACGCGGCCGCAGGATGCTTATACCCGAAGCCTGCTGGCGGCGGTGCCTACGCTGCGCACGGACCGGGAAAAACCGCTGGCGGTGGTGCGATAGCAGGTCGACGAGTTGGCAATCCTGCCGGTGCGTAACCCGCCGGTCTGTACCCCCCACCCTCATACCCCCTCCCCCGTCATCTAAGCGCATATTCTTGATTCCGCCCAACTTAGTTGCGGAAGATCTTCCGTATGTTATCGGCTCTCAAGGAGTTATTTGCAGACTCCTTAGAATCAGTTACTTGCGGTATTGTTTGGCAACGCGCATCGGAGCCTATTTCCTGTGTAGCTGTGAAGCTAGATTCTGGCAAGTGATTGAAGGGGATGAGGTTGCGGGGGAAAACGCTCAGGTCCTGCGGGATTCTCAAAAAAATGTCATTGTGCAGCGCCGTTCGGCGGATTTTTGAATCGTCCGAAGAGTCGGGCTGGCGTTGAGAGCCTGCTTCTTCGTGGAGACTCAGATCATGACGGTTGCCCTTATTGTGCACCGACGAAGGGAAATTCCCGGCAAGGTTGAGGACTGGAAAGATGGCGGG
>JASIJW010000557.1:0-5451 GCA_030050035.1 Acidobacteriaceae bacterium
TTCTTCGATGCCGACGGGTTTATCAGGACCGATCCGCCGATTCTTACGCCGGCGGCGTGCGAGGGCACGTCGACGCTGTTCCCGGTGGATTATTTTGGCGATCCAGCGTTTCTTACGCAGTCGGGGCAGCTCTACGCGGAGGCAACGGCGCTGGCGCTCGGCAAGGTGTACAGCTTTGGGCCAACGTTTCGCGCGGAAAAGTCCAAGACGCGCAGGCATTTGACCGAGTTCTGGATGCTGGAGCCGGAGGTTGCGTTTTTGGAGCTTGACGGGCTGATGGAGCTGGCGGAGAACTGCATTTCGCACATTGTGCAGTCGGTGTTGAAGAACCGCGCGCCGGAGTTGCAGACCATCGGCCGCGATGCGTCGAAGCTGGAGCCGGTGAAGCCGCCGTTCCCGCGAGTTCGCTACGACGTGGCGGTGAAGATGCTGAATGATGCGCATGCGAAAGGAGAGCTTGAGAATCCGTTCGAGTATGGAAAAGACTTTGGCTCGCCGGACGAGACGTGGCTCAGCTCGCAGTTTGACCGGCCGGTGATGGTGCATCGGTATCCGGCGCATGTGAAGGCGTTCTACATGGAGCCTGATCCTGCGGACTCGCGGTATGCGCTGTGCCTGGACGTGCTGGCGCCCGAGGGATATGGCGAGGTGATCGGCGGGTCGCAGCGCGTGTCGAGCTACGAACTGCTTTCGAAGCGGATCGAGGAGCACAATCTGCCGCGCGCGTCGTTTGAGTGGTATCTCGATTTGCGCCGCTATGGCAGCGTGCCCCACGCGGGGTTTGGCATGGGCATTGAGCGGATGGTGAGCTGGATCTGCGGGCTCGATCATGTGCGGGAGACGATTCCTTTTGCGCGCACGCTGCATAGGATTTATCCATGATGGAGACATCGACGATTGCACTGCGCGTGAGGCGCCTGGACCCGGATGCGAAGCTTCCGGTGGTTGCTCATCCTGGCGAGGACCTGGGCTACGATGTGTTCGCGCTTGAGGGCGCGCGCCTGGCGCCGCGTGCTACGGTCCGGGTGCGCACGGGGATTGCTGTGGAGGCGCGGCACCCTGAGACGGGCGCGGCGCTGGGGCTGCTGGTGCGCGACCGGTCCTCGATGGCTGCGCGGGGACTGGCGACGACGGGCGGGGTGATTGACGCCGGGTACCGGGGCGAGATCCTGGTGCTGATGACGAACCTTGGCGCGGAACCGGTGGAGCTTGGGGCGGGCGAGAAGATTGCGCAGATGATTCCGGTGCCTGTACTTACCGGTGCAGTTGAGGAGGTCGACGGTCTTGAGATCTCTGCGCGCGACGTTAAAGGGTTTGGGAGCTCGGGGAAGTAGAAGCGTTGGCTTTTGGGCTCGGGCTTGGTGTTCGGTTCCTGAGGCTGCGCATTCCCTCAGGGGCTGAAGCCCTGATGATTTTTGTGATTTTCTACGTACGGGCTAAAGGCCGTAAGGTGTGAAGCACGTACCTTTCACCGCCCCAAGCTATCCATCTGAATGGGTTGTGCGCACCCGGAACCCCGCTATGGCCTGATGCGTATCCATTACGCCGGGCTGATTCGGCGCTTTCATGCGCGCGACCTGAACTTTCCGTACACTGGAGATACACGTAAGGCTTCCATCGCGTTCTACGAACCTGTGCAGCAGGGCGCGTCGCGACGGAGACTCATCGATGACCTTCGCAGAAGGGTTCAAACTCGCGCTGCAGTCGCTTTGGGCGAATAAGCTGCGCTCGATTCTTACGCTGCTCGGCGTCATCATCGCCGTGGGCTCGGTGATCATGGTGGTCACGCTGACCAATGGGGCGAAGGAGTTTGTCGCCACCAAGGTCAATCGCTACGGCGCTGCCGTGATCACGATCAGCAAGATGCCGCAGACCTTCATCACAATCGATGAGTACCTTGAGTATCAGAAGCGCAAGGACGTCACTTACGACGATTACCGCGCGGTGCTCGATGAATGCCGCTCGTGCATCTCAGTAGGCGCGCAGCGCGCTGTTACCACGGGCAAGGTGGTTTACGGCACGCAGAACACTACGGACACGCAGGTTCGCGGCTGGACGTGGACGATGCCGTCGCTTTCGAATCTCGACCTGGCTCTGGGCCGGTCGTATACGGAAGTGGAAGACACGCACTCGAGACACGTGGCGATTGTGGGTTCTGACATTGTGGACAACCTGCTGGGCGCTGGCGACCCGCTGGGCAAGGAGATCCGCGTGGACGGAATACCGTACACAGTGATTGGCGTGGGCGAGCGCCAGGGCAAGATGCTGGGCATGAGCATGGATAACTGGGTGGCGATTCCGCTGACCACGTTTCTTGAGGCTTATGGTGCGCATCAGGACTCGCTAACGATTTATGTGGACGCGGGCGGCGGCGGACCGGTGATGGAAGGCGTGGAAGACGAGCTCAGGACCATCATGCGCGCGCGCCGGCACTTGAGCCCCGCGGCGCCGGATGCATTTTCGATTGATTCGAGCGCGACATTCCAGAATCTGCTGGGCAGCATACTCGATAACTTTGGCGCGGTGGTGGCGGCGATAGCGGCGATTTCGCTGGTGATCGGCGGCATTGTGATCATGAACATCATGCTGGTGAGCGTGACGGAGCGGACGCGCGAGATCGGGGTGCGCAAGGCACTCGGCGCAAGGCGCAGCGATGTTCATTTGCAGTTCCTGATTGAGTCCTCGATTCTGGCGTTTATCGGCGGCGCGCTCGGCGTGATTCTCGGCATCGTCGCGGCCAAGCTGGTAACGCTCGCCATCGGTTTTCCGTCGGTGGTGGCGCTTTGGTCCATTCTTGTCGGACTGGTGGTTGCGACGGCTGTTGGACTGTTCTTCGGAATTTATCCGGCGCACAAGGCGTCGGCGCTCGATCCGATTGTTGCGCTTCGCGCAGAGATGTGAGCTGAGGTAATGTCGACCTTCGTTCAAACCCGTGAAGCTGTCAAGCTGGCGCTCGATACGCTCAGCAAGAATAAGCTGCGCTCGGGGCTGACGATTCTTGGCATTCTCATTGGAATTTCGACTGTCATTCTGATGTCTTCGGCGATCAATGGGCTCAATTCCAACATTGCGCATTTTGTGAATACGCTGGGCACCAACGATCTGTGGGTTTACCAGTACGTGCCTTTCGGGCACCGGCCGACGACCGAGGAGCTGAACCGCAAGAAGATGACGTATGAGGACGGCATTGCGATGCGCAGCCTACCGCACGTCCTCGCCGTCGATCCGGAGCTGACTTACCAGAACTTTCAGACAGGCCTGGGCAGCGTGTCGATGAAGCACGGCACGCATAAGATCGAAAACACGATTCTGAACGGGGACACGACCGAAGTGGCCCAGGTGCAGGAAGTGAATCTGACAGCAGGGCGCCTTTGGACGCAGGATGAGGAGCAGCGTGCGGCTGACGTGGTGGTTTTGGGATCTGACGCTGCGGCCAATCTGTTTCCCAACGAGTCGCCACTGGGCAAGGATGTGGAGGCTGACGGCGATGACTTTATTGTGATTGGCGTGCTGGCTCCGTTGCCGCAGCCCTTCGGCAGCGGCCGCAACACGCAGGACAATGCTGCCTATTTTCCGGTCGAAACCTTCCACAAGATCCATCCAGAGGTGGTGCAGAACACCGGCTACTGGATCGTGGTGAAGTACGACGACCCGAAGAATAAGGATCTGGTGACGGAGGAAGCTCGCGAGCTGCTGCGCATCCGACGCGGGCTGCGGACGAATCAGGACGATAATTTTGCGATCTTCAGCCCGGATTCGCTTACGCGGCTGTGGAATCAGCTCACGGCGGGACTGTTCCTGTTCATGGTTGCGGTTTCATGCGTGGGGCTGATGGTGGGCGGCGTGGGCGTGATGAACATCATGCTGGTTTCGGTGACCGAGCGGACGCGCGAGATTGGCATTCGCAAGGCGATCGGGGCTACGCGCAGCAACATCCTGTTGCAGTTCACCCTGGAGGCGGTGACGCTGTGCATGGTTGGCGGGCTGCTGGGCATCATTACCGGCGCGCTGTTCACGGTGATCCTGCACTATACCGTGTCGTTCCTGCATGCGGCGGTTTCGCCGCTATGGGTTTCCGTGGCGTTTGCAGTGTCTGTTGTGATCGGGCTGGTGTTTGGGATTTATCCGGCATGGAAGGCGGCGAACCTGGACCCGATTGTGGCGCTGCGGTATGAGTAGGGCGAGGACAGGGAACAGGGAACAGGGAATAGATGAGCTGTTAGCTTTCAGCCGGCTTCTCCAGCCGGCCTTTGCGGAGCACAAAACGCTCGCCGCGCCAGACAATCGTGTTGCCGGCAAAGCCTGCGGCCCACATGCCCATGGCGACGAGATCGCGTAACGGCAGCAACCAGAGATAAGGCAGTACCTGGCGGTCGCTTAACACTTCGGCGCCGACTGTCATCGCTAAAGACAAGCGCAGAAAAAAGCTCATGGCGAGCAGCCACAGGCTCACGGGGCTGAGGCCGCTGGCGATGACGTTGAGCACGGCCCATCCAAGGCCGTGGGTGAAGACGAGACCGGCATAGCCGGCGGGGCGGGCATCGCGCACGGTGCGCAGCCAGCGCAACTGGTGGTCAACGAATCCCTGCCAGCCATATGCAGGGACGCTGGTTTCGACAACGTCGGCGGTAATCTCGACGCGATAGCCGGCCCGGGAGACGCGCGCGCCGAGTTCGTAATCGTCGGCGAGCTGGTCGACCAGGCCGATGAGGCCGCCGGCGGCTTCGAGGGTGTCACGCGGCACGGCCAGCGTGGAGCCCAGGCCATAGTGCAGGCCACCTTCGATCATGCGCGAGAGCAGGACGCCGGGCATGAAATCGGTGGCGATGCCGAGTGACTCAAAATGCGCGGCAAGGCCGCCGCGAAAAATAGATCGCTCGGCTCGGCCGCGGTAGAGCGCGGTGACCAGACCCGTAACCGGGCCGACGGGTTGTGCGGCGCCGGCAGTCGATATTGGATTGGGGGCCGGATCGAAGCAGGCCAGTACGCGCTCGAGATAGCGCGGGCTTACGGCGATATCGCTGTCGCTGATGAGCAGAAAATCGTGCCGGGCGTGTGCGGCCAGTTGCACCAGCGTGCTGACCTTGCGATTTGTGCCGAGGCGCTGAGGGCACTCGATAAGCTGGATGGGGATTGCGGGAAATTCCTGGCGCAATTGCTCGACAGCCGCAACGGCCGGGTCGGCGAGCGAGGAGACGCCGAAGAGAAGCTCAAATTCGCCGGAATAGTTTTGCCGGCAATGGCTGCGAAAGGCATCGAGCATTCCCGGATCGAGGCCCTTGAGGGATTTGAGGATGCTGACGCCGGGCGCGAACTCGCTGCCCTGTGCGGCGATGCGCCGCAGTTGTTTGCGGCGGCGCAGGAGAAACACACGCGCGGCGATCAAGCCGGCGAGAAAATAGCCCATGCCTGCCACGGCCAGAGCCGTCGTTCCGATCTCTACGGCTAAAG
>JASIJW010000558.1:0-37898 GCA_030050035.1 Acidobacteriaceae bacterium
TGCGCTACGCGCTCTATCAGCTTGCCCACCGCATAGTCGTTGTCCGCCGTCTGTCTCTCCGGCGTGTTAATGCCGTCGATCGCACGATCAAAGCTTCCCTCGTGGTCATGCATGAAGCGGACAAACTCCAGATTGGGTAGATCATGGTTGGCGACATATTGATTGAACTCTCGCTCCCACTCCAGCTCGCGCCGGAAATCGGAATAGGCATTGTCGAATGCGCGAAAGTACGGATCGGTCACGCCGGCTAGGTAGGGCCACACAGCGACGCTCACCACCGTATGAGCCGCGAACGGGTCAAGAACTTCCGGCGTTCCGGCCGGAGTACGGGTCTCGAAGCCGTAATTGCGGATTGTCAGATTGTGGCGCAGAGCCGAGTCCCAGATGTAGCCCTCATCTCTTTCGCCCTCTGGGCCGTCGGCCGCAGAATCCCCCGGCGGCGATCCGCGGCCCGCGTAGCTGAGCGGAACGGTCTTCACATTGAAGTCCGATTCGCGCGCGGCCGTGCTCCACGGCCAGCCGTTGCCGCTCACCTCGCCGCTGCACATCATGTTGTCGAGATCGACGAACTGGCTTGCCAGGCGGTGCTGGTTGGGCGTCACGATCTGCCCGAAGGCGGCCAGGCTGGGATCTCCATTGCCACGGTCGAGATCGCCCAGCACCTGGTCGTATGTGCGGTTCTCCTTGATGATGTAAATGACGTGCTTGATGTGCCGGCGCAGCGCCGCCATGGTCAGCTCGTCATGCGGGTTGGGAACGGTGTTGAGAAAATCGTTGGTGGCTACTCTTCGCGTGAGCCACGCAAGCTCCTGCCGGCTCGGAACTGGTATCGCCTGCAAGCCAGCCTTTTCGAGTTGCAAGATGTACTGGTTCGCCGCCTGTTGCGCCGGGGCATTCGCGCGCGGAACCGCGGCGCGGCCATTGCGAGGATTCGGCCCGGGATCGCTCTTGCTGTTCACGTCGTAGAGCGTCTTGCCGTCCCGGCTTACGCTGATCGACTGTGGATACCAGCCGGTTGGAATGAGGCCGATGACGCGGTGCGGCGCGGCACCCGCCAGCGAGATCACCGCAATTGCATTCATGCCGCCATTGGTAACGTAGAGCGTCTTCTCATCGGGCGATAGAGCCAGACTGTTCGGAGCCGCACCAGGGAGCTGTGCGGGACCGCGCAATACGCCCGCAGGCGCTGTAGTCCGGATCTCCTCGATGACGCGATTTGTCGCCGTATCGATTACCGCGACGCGATCGCTGTTGTCTGCGGCAACAAAAAGCCTTGTCTGCGCGCCATTGAGGAGGATGCTGTTGGGATTGCCGGCGACCGGAATGCGCGCAATCAGCTTCGGCGCAGCCGGCTGCACAATGTCAACCACATCAACCTCGCGGTCGCGCTCGCTCGAGATGTAAGCCGTCGTGTTGCCTTTAATCGCAACGCCGAAGGGCGATTCACCCTGAGTCGCCTGGGGCATAGCGCCGGCAGAGACAGCGCCGTTTTCCGCCGCGCTCTGAATCCCTTTTCCGAGCACTGCGCCGGAGACCTGTACGTCCGCCGGCCGCAGCAGCAGCTCGCCCACCTTGGCATTGCGATCGAGATCGATGATCGAGATGGAGTCGTGGGCAATTTCGGCGGCGACGAGAGTCTTGCCGTCTGCCGTCAGTGCCAGGTTTGCCACCATTGGCCGCCCGTGATAGCCATCGCCGGCCGTGTGGCCGAGCGTGATCGGATTCGCATCCTCCGCCCACATGCCGTTCGATTGCGCAAAGACGTACACGTCATCGTCCTCGCCTCCGGAGACATAGAAGCGATTGCCGCCGGGCGCAAAGGCAAGTCCGATGAATGTATTCGGGACCTGAAGCACCTGCTTCTGCCGCAAAGCACCATGCGCCACATCGAAGACAAACACGTATTCGTTCGAGTCCTCGGGGATTTGGTGATTTTGCGCATCTTTGAGCCGGTTGTAGCCGCTGGTGAGAACCAGCAGGGTATTGCCGTCGGGGCTGAGCGCTGTCTTTACTGCCTGGCCCACCGTGTAATCCGGAAAATCCTTAAGGCCCGGGTTTAATCGGGAGAACTTTGCACCCGTCGGCGCCAGCGGTGTAATGAGCTGACCGGAAGGCATCCGTTCTGGCGGTGCAGAATTGCTCTGTGCGGTCGCCCGCGTAGCCAGTCCGGCAAATAGAAGTGCCGCAAGCATACTGGTGCTCAAAGCACTGAATTGAATCCCTCGAATTTTCAACATCCCGCTTCCCTCTTTACCCGAACTCACTTGCGCCTTTCGCTGGGCAACACTTGTAGCTCGTCTCTCGCTGGCGCTCACGCGCAGTAAAACCGCGGGGCTGAGGCGATCACCTGCTTGCGCCCAGTTCGCGCCAGGACTTTCCCATGCCTCCAACGACGCAGCTTGCAGCAGTTGCGACTGGATTTCGGGATTCAGGAGACGAAGTGTTCCGATATTTGGTTCTGGTGATTTAGGCCGTGAGGCTCTGTCGAGCATGGCAGCCGGCTTGCAGCCGCCACGCTCGGTCGTAAGCCCTCACTGTCGCGAGAGGGTTAGAAGTTGAAGGTAAGCTCGGCCTGTCCCTCGCGATTGGTGGCGGAGAACTTGCTCGTGACCTGGCCGAAGTTGGAGGAACCGAGCGAGGTGGTTGGGGACGGCGACTGCACCCGGTTCAACGCGTTGAAGTAGTCCATGCGCAGAGTGAAATAGCTTCCCTCGGTGACATGGAACAGCTTCTTGGCGCTCAGGTTCTCGACCGGGTACCACGGACCGCGAATCGAGCTGTAGTCGCGGTTTGCGTTGCCCAGCACGTACTCGTTGCCGGTGTTGGTAAAGGCATTGGTGCTGAACAGGTATGGCGCGGTCGGCAGCTTGCCTTCAAAGAACTTTGTGATCTTGTTGTAATTGCCAGACCACATCCGGACGTTGGGGTTAATGTTGGGGTAGTTGGTGCCGTTCATAAAGCTCTCGCCGCTCTGCGTGATCGCCAGCGGCTGGGAGTTGTTGTAGGTGAGGAGCGCCGATACTTGCCAGTCGCCCGCATATTTACCTGCCGCGCCGGTGTTCAGCCAGCGCTGGCCTTGCCCGAACGGAAGGTTGTAGAGAACGGCGGTCTTGCTTTCGAACGAACCCTCCGTGTCCAGGCCCCAGGTCTGCTGCGGGTTATATTTGTTCACTACGGTGGTCAGGTTGTCGTACAGCCTGGGCAATTCGATATTGGCCAGGAAGTTGATGTTGTTCGACAGGTGCTTGTCGGCCTGGATCTGGAAGGCGCTGAAGTACGCCGTGCCGGCCTGATCCCACGCCCGCGTTACGGCAGAGTACTGCGGGAACGGCTTGAGCGCCTGGTTGACCGTGGCGCTACCCTTGAACTGGCTGGTGAAGTTGGCGTAAGGAGCCGCCACTTGCGGCAGGCCATTCAGCGCCTGTGCGGTGCAGGAGGATGACGTCGCCTCGTTGGCGATGGTCACGGAAAGACATGGACCGTATTGCAGAATCGAGGGGTTCGCCTGTTCGAGGGGGTTGATGTTATAGCCCGACAGGTGCGTAACGCGGTTTGCGGTGTAGTCGATGGTCAGCATCGTGTGCCAAGGAAGCTGGCGCTGGAGGCTCAGACTCCACATCTGCAAGTGGCCCGCTTCGCCGTTGTGGGCATAGTCGACATAGTAGATGGTTTGGGCGAGACCCAGGCTCTGGCTGAAGGGCGTAGGAGTCACGTTGGGAATCGGAACAGCCGCGCCCGAAGTGTTGGTCCACTCGCCGTAAGCGGATTGATAACCTCCAGTCGAGCTCAGCGTATAGCTGCCGCCCAGCAAGCCGGCCATACTGTTGGGGTTGGAGTACGCGCCTTCACCTTGTCCGTAAGCGCCGGCATAACCCAGGTAGGTGATGGTATATCCGCCCTGGATCACCGTGTTCTTGTCAAGGCTGTAAGCGAAGCCCAGGCGTGGACCAAAGTTCAGGTTGTGAATGCCGACCTGGTTGTAGCCGGCGCAGCTCGCGCAGTTGCCGTACTCGGTCGCCCATCCAGCCAGCCCGTTGCCGGTAGCTGGATTGACTGTCCCCGAAGACGGCGTGCTCGCGTTCAGGAACACGTCGTTGTTTTGGGCCATGGTGTAGGGCAGCATCAGATCGTAGCGCAGGCCGGCGTTCAGCGTCAGCCGGTTCGTGAGCTTGATGTCGTCCTGGATGTACGCGGAATAAGCCTGCGTGTTGATGGCCGTGGTGGCGGAGGATGTGCGGCTGGCGGAGTCGGGCAGGCCCAGCAGAAAGCTGGCGAACGAGCTGCCGTACTGGGAAAAGTTGGAGTTGGTGGTGTTGGGAATCGACGTCTCAGCCTGGCTGAAGCTGAATTGGCCGCCGCTGTAGTTGCTGAGGTCGTTCGCGTAGTAGTGGTGGAACTCGCCGCCAATGTTGAAGGTGTGGCGGCCCTTGTTCCACATCCAGTTGTTGAACAGGTTCCAGCCGATGTTGTTCACGTGGTAGAGGACGATGTCGCTATTCGAGTTGCCCCAACCCGTGGGTGCTTCCTGGCCGTTGAAGCTGATGTGCGGCATGGTGGTGCCGCCCAGGATGCCGGCAAAGCTCACGTTGGTGTTGGCGTTCTGGTTGTTCTGCCACTTGTCCTGCGCCGCAATCCCGGCCGTCATCACCAGGTTCGGTGTCACAGTCTTGGAGTAGTTCGCCAGCCAGACGTTGGCGTTGTCGGTCAGATCCTCCACACCGCTGAGGGGGTTGTTGGCCGGCACAATGGCAGCGCTACTCGACTCCTCAATCTGCGGCTCGTAATAGTGGTTGTTCCACCAGGTGAAGGAGATGTTCTGGCTCTGCGAAATCTGGTGATTCAGCGTGACGCCCCAGGCGCGGTTCTGGATGGTTATGGATGGAATTGCCGGGGCCTCGTTGTTCTGCAGGCCGTAGTCGGTTCCCGTCGCGTTGGGCGCCGGAATGTACTTCAGCAGCGTTGCCGATAGCGGATCGATGCGGTTGGAGCAGATCACGTTCGGCTGGTTGCCGTTGCAACCCATGAACTGCTGGCCGGTGGTCGGATCGTAAATCGGGATCTGCTGGCCGTTGGAATTAACGAAGTTCGTGAAGTCGCCGCCAACCATCGCCTGTGTTGGAACCGAGCCGAAGGCCGTCTGGCCCTGCTTCCAATTGAAAAGGTCGATGCTGCCCAGGAAGAAGGTCTTGTTGTGGCCGTTGTAGAGGTGAGGGATGACCACGGGGCCGCCGATGGTGCCACCCCAGTCGCTTTGCACATCCTCCGGCGGGACCGGCTTGCCGGCACCGTTGTCAACGGGGAAAAATCCATCCGAGTCAAAAAAGCTGTTGCGGTCGATCAGGAAACCATCGCCATGCAACTTGTTGGAGCCCTCACGCATGGCATAATCGGTTGCGCCCTGCACCATGCCGTACCTAGCCGAAAACAGGTTGCGGATGACGCGGAATTGATCGACCATCTCGTACGGCGGGTCCGAGTTTTCGTTGGATGCCGTATCGATCTGCAGGCCGTTGTAATAGTTGCCCGATGCGTTGATTTGGTTCGGCGCGCCGCCCTCCACCTCCACGGTACCGTACTCATTTGGGCTTGTCGGGACTCTCACACCCGGCGCCAGCGCGGCAAAGCTGGTGATCTGGCGTATATAGCCGTTGATCTGAAGAGGCAGGTCCGTTACTTCTTGCGCCGGCAGCATGGAGTCAAGCTGCGGATCGGTGGTGTCGAGCCCGATGGAATTGGCTGATGACACCTCTACCGTCTGGCTGCTGCTGCCCAAGCTCAACTGGATGTTGTCAGTCGTCTGGGCGCCGACTTCGACGACCACATGCGTCTGTTCGAACTTCTGAAATCCCATCGCTTCCACAGAGATGTCGTAAGTTCCATCGGGCAGTGGCGCAACGTAGATACCCACTGAGGATGCCGCGTACTGCGACTTGATCCCGGTGGCTTCATTGGTGAACGTAATATGCGCGCCAGCGATGGCTGCGCCCGAAGGGTCCGTCACCCGGCCGGTGAGACCGGCGCTTGCCTGCGCGCGGAGGAGTTGACAAGCCGGGACCGCCAACATGCAAAGCAGTACCCACATCCAAGCACCGAGCCGGCTCCTGCGCCGCTCGCTGCCCTTAGCCTCAAAAGCGATTGCGTGAATCATAATGTCTCAGCCTCCAAAGCACACTCGGAGCCTTTTTCCCGAGTGGGGACAAATACGCCTGCCTCACCCGGGACGGGATAAACCTCCGAGTAATCAGGGACGGTGCATCTGAAATCTGGAAGGAGTTTCCGAGATTTGGACCGGCCGCGCAAGGGCTTAGCCCCCGGAAAACAAGGTGAAATCCAGGTTTTCACCGAAGCGTTTTGTCGGTGAGAGCATATTCAGCTCAAGTTAATAGAAGTAACATCTGATTCAAATCCACTCTGAAGACGTAAGCTCTCTTGAATCTTCCGCCTACGAATGTAGGCTTTGAAAACGAAACGCCAGCGCTCACTTCTTTTACGCAATGGTGAACGCGGGGCGGCAGGGAGGATTCGATCGGCATTCTACTTTGTGGGACCGCGTACCGGGCTTTCCCATTCATCCGCGTGTTAAAGACGACTGTTTATAATCTGTGTGGCTTATGTTCCCACTTGAAACCAAGAGTGACGTGCCGAAACCAAACGGCTCGTCAGCTTCAGATTTCCATGCTGACCCCCGCTGGCGCCTCGTGGAGCGCATTCTTCTGACCGGTCCCTTTCAGAAATCCGGCAACCTGCACGCTCTACTCTCCTATCTCGCCGAATACTCAATCCAGGGGAAAGCAGACGCTCTTACCGAGCGCCAGATCGGGATCGCCGTCTTTGGCAAGCCTGCCGGCTATAGTCCGGCGGAGGATAGCGCGGTCCGGGTTCATGTACGTCAGTTACGGCTGCGGCTGCATGAATACTTTGCCCAGGAGGGCCGCAACGAAGCCCAACGAGTGGAAATCCCAAAAGGTTCGTATGCGCTGGAGTTTCATAACGCGCAGCCAGATGCCGGTCCCAGGCCGGCGTCGCCGCCTGAACCAGCGCCGGAAGCCGCCAAGCCGCGCACAGGCCGGGTGCGCGAGGTCCTGTTTTGGGTTGCGGTGGCCGCCACCGCAGTATGCGCCATTGGGTGGTACCGCGCGGCAAAGGCAACCGCTCATCTCGGTGTGCCATGGCCGCTCTCCGCCGTAATTCAACCAGATCGGCCAACTAGGGTTGTCGTCTCAGACAGCAGTTTGATGTTACGGCGGCTAGGCCAGCATGAGATTACTCTCGACGAGTATTTGCAGCCTGATTATCGGCAGAGCTTGATTCCGGCGCACTTGCCCGAGAACTTCGCCGGCCTGTTGGACTATATCTCCGGTTCGCAACTCACGTCGTTTGCGGATCTAACGACTGTTTCCACGCTGTTGAAGGTTGCCGGGCCGCTTGGCACGCAGCTTGTGCTCACCTCCGCGCGCGACCTCGACCGCCGTGATCTGGAGCGAGGAAACTACGTTTTTGTTGGAAGTCCCACATCCAATCCCTGGGTGGCGCTTTTTGCCGACAAGCTTAATTTTCAGGTGGTCGAGGAGAGCTTGGGTGGTCGCATCCACTTTCGCAACCGCAGCCCTCTGCCCGGCGAACAACAGGAATATGAAGGTCTGGCGCGCACCGGTTCCACTGGCGAAGATTACGCCACCATCTCCCTGCTGCCCGGTCAGATGGGCCAGGGGAACGTAATGATCTTGCAAGGGCTGCACCAGGAAGGCACCGAGGCCCTGAGCTCACTTTTGGCCAATGCCGATGATCGAGCCAAGCTGGAGATGGCGGTACAGCGCAACTCAAAATCGGCTTCCCCGTACTTCGAAGCCCTTGTCCGCTCACAGGCGGTCGCGGGGGCTCCGGTCTCGGTTTCTATCGTCGCGGTTCGCAACATCCAACCCTGACTGGGCTCGCGGGCAATCGTTGGTAACAACCCTTGCCAGGCTCGCTCGTCCGACCCGCTAAAGAGTTCCTCGATCACATTCGCAATACCGCAAAACTCGCGGCTCGAATGGAATCGGAGAGTATTCTCTTGTGGGGTTAATGTGTGCCGATTTGTCTGCATTTCTCTGTTGGCCACTTCGCCAGTTCCCTTTCAGGCCACCCAGAGGCCTTTGAGTTTTTATGTGGGCTCCTCCACCTTCACGATCCGATCTACGGTGGGATGCTCAAGCCTCTGCACAATTCCACTCGGCCAGCGAATTTCGACGTGGTCGATCTTTGCCTCGGCGCCAAGACCAAAGTGCGCGCGGCGATCGCTCGACGACATGAATCCTACACTGGTAGTCACATGGTTATGGAGCGCCCTTCCGGAGCCGGTGGTCACCTTGATAGTCGCGCCAATACCGTCACGATTGCTCTTGCGTCCGCGCAGATCGAACATGATCCAGTGATTTTTGACCAGGGCATTATTCATCAGAATGCGGGGCTTCTGTCCGAGCGATGTCACTACTAGATCCATGAAACCGTCATTGTTTAAATCGACAAACGCCGCACCGCGCTGGTAGCCGACAAAAGCGAAATCCGGTCCCATCTTTTCTGTGACATCGATGAAGGTTTTGCCGTCTTCATTCTCGAACATTGTGTCGTGTTGCCTGGAAGACTCAGCCAAATTGTCTACGTCGCCATTCGCCGAATATATGTCCTTCCAACCGTCGTTGTTGTAATCGATGAACCCGATGCTCCATCCGGAGAGATTCCGGGTCAGCGGGCCAAGTTTAGTAGGCCAAGTTACTTCATTGAATGATTTACCGCCCTCGTTCTTGAAAATAGCGAAGAACTGTCCGGCTAAGTCGTTGTAAATAACGTCAACCCACCCGTCGTTATCGAAATCCTTGGCGTCCGATCCCATCCCTGATACGGCATTGCCCTCCTCGTTATAGGCGACGCCATATTCAAGACCACTCTCCTTGAATGTACCGTCGCCCTGATTGATAAAGAGGAAATTGGGCTCGGTGTCGTTGGCGATAAAGATGTCCATCAACCCATTGCCGGTGAAATCCGCGATGGAGATGCCCATGCCCTTGCCAAGAGCCTTTCCGATACCGCTGGTTTCTGTGACATCCTCAAAACGGCCATGGCCAACGTTGCGATAAAGTCTCGACTCGACGCTTTTGTAGATTGTAGGACTGCAATACTCCTCGCGCGCAGTATCCTTAAAGCATTGCTTGTCGGTCTGCGGAGTCCAGAATGTGTAGTTGGTGACGATCAGGTCGAGAAGTCCATCGTTGTTGTAGTCAAACCACGCCGCCCCTACACTCAGCACGTTCTCTGGCTTAGATTTGAGCCCCGATTGGGCCGTGACGTCGGTAAACGTACCGTCGCCGTTGTTATGGTATAGAGCGTTCCTGCCAGCACTGCAGATGAAGAGATCTTCGTAGCCGTCGTTATCGTAGTCCGCAACGGCAACACCGAGACAGAAGCCGAGGTCGGCTCCGGTTAGGCCAGCCTTGGCAGTCACATCCTCGAACGTTCCGTCGCCATTGTTTCGCAGCAGGCAGTTGTAATAGGCGGGCGAGGTTTTCTCCAACTCCGGCAGTTTAGCGCCGTTGGTAAAAAAGAGGTCCATGAACCCATCATTGTTATAGTCAATAGCCGCAACTCCACCGCACATCGGTTGCGGAAAATATTTTCTGCCTGTGAAGTCGTTGTTGGTCCGGTAAGCAAATTGCGACTGGCTGGCTACATCGGTAAACCAGTTAGAGGCGGCCATCGACGAATGGTTGTCCGGCATTCGGCCATCGGGCCGCGTCTGTGCATTGGACAAATGCAGCGAAGCAGATGGCGATGGCTCTGCGGCTTGGGACAGACCAAGCTCGGCAGGCAGAAATGTTGGAATGGCCCGCCGGCCGACCAAAGCAGTCAGCCAGGCCGCAATCGAGACCAGAAAACTTCGGCGCCCCACATCTGCCATGGCATTCTCTGACTAGGCACAACTCACTTGTCTGTCGTCTGATGGGCGGCCTGGAATTTTTCCAAATGGGCTTTCGCCAAATCAGGTTCATTCAACTTCCGATAGAGCTTTGCCAGGAGAAAATGAATCTGGGCGTCGGTGGTATCGAGGTCTGGCAGAGTCAGGGCTCGTTCTCCTTCGCGCGCCGCGTTGTTGAAATCTCCCTCGTAGTCTAATCCCTTTGCTAATTCATAGTGTGCATCGCGGGACTTCGGGTCTGCCTCGATGGCCCGTCGATCTTTTTCGATGCTGTCCTCCGTCCGGCCCAATGAAAGTAAGAACCTTCCATACGCAACCAGAATCTCCGCGCTTTGCGGGGATTTGTGCGGAGAGAGATCCTCTGCCCGCTGATACAAATCCTGCGCTTTGATTTCATCTCCCAGGGCTTCCTGGGTCATCGCAAGATAAAACACGGGCAGAGGGCTTTTGGGAGAAAGCGTTTGGGCTGCTTGAAGCGGCGAGAGCGCCAACTTAAAGTCGTTTTGAACGTAGTACAACAACCCGAGATAGAATTGCCCCTCTTCGGATGTTGGATCGACCGTAATCGCCGTAATCAGACAGCTTTTGGCAACATCCGGACGATGCGCAAAGGTGGCCAGTCGAGCCTTGAGGATCAGGGCTGGTACCATGTACGGGCTCTCATGCAGGGCGGCATCGACTTCGCTGACAGCCTCAGACAATCTTTGTTGAGCAAAGTCCTCTTTTGCCTTCTCATAATGTTGAGCGGGCCCGACTGCGAGTTGGAGTGCGAGAAGCCAGATCATGGAAGACTGCCTCCAAGCTGCGGACCGCAGCTTTCTGTGATTGTCAAAATCTGATCGGCCGCCACACTTTTAAGCACTTGCTTCACACCGGTGGGCCATGCCAGCTCAATTCGGTCTACAACAGTTGCGTTTCCCAATCCGAAGTACACGCGTTTGTCGCTTGACGAATTGTAGCCGACGGCTGTCGTGGCCTCGTTGTACTGAACACCATTTGCGGTTGTTATCTTCACCTTTGTTCCCAGCCCGTCTCGATTATCAGCCACGCCAACGAGCTTCAAAATGATCCAATGATTGTGATTCGGAGACCGATTCATAAGCAACTGGGGTTTGCCGTTAAGGACTGTGACCACAATGTCGACCTTTCCGTCGTTATTTATGTCACCGAATGCGGCGCCACGGTGTGCGGCCGAAGCGAAGAAACTCGCTCCCGCCTGCGCGCTCACGTCCTTAAACATCTGGTTGCCGAGATTGCGATAGAGAAAGTTTGGAAGCGGATAAGGCTTATGATTCACCTCCATCGAATTGTCGAGAATTGCGGAGCCGGCCGCGAAAATATCCTTGTTGCCATCGTTGTCGAAATCAAAGATTCCGGCTCCCCAAGCCGTAAAACGAGTTGTCATTGCCGTCAAACCGGTCGTGTCTGTGATGTCTTCAAATTGTCCATTGCCCAGATTGCGGTAAAGAGGAAAGCTGTCACCATACATCGCCGCGTGAAAGATATCCGGCCTGCCATCATTATCGATGTCGCGGAAATCAGTCCCCATACCTGCAACGGTCTTGCCGCTTTCGTTGTAAGCTACTCCGGCCTCGAGCGCAACATCTGTAAATGTCCCATCGCCATTGTTGTGCAGCAAGAAATTCGGGAAAGTGTCGTTAGAAACAAAGATGTCGGTAAATCCATCGCCATCATAATCGGCGAAAGCAACACCCATGCCTTTACCTACATATTTGGAGATATGCGACCGCTGCGAAACGTCACTAAATGTGCCGTCCCCATTGTTCTGATACAAGATGTTAGGTGTTCCACGATATTCATTGGGAGAACAATAGTCAACGATGTTGTCCGTCTGGCAACTATGGGCTGTGGAGATCGAATAGTCCAGATAGTTGACAACAAAGAGATCGAGCAATCCGTCATTGTTGTAGTCAAACCACCCCGCTGCGACGGACCACGGTTTGCCCCGCCCCGGAATGACCCCGCTGACTCCTGCTCTTTCCGTCACATCAGTGAAGGTCCCGTCCCCATTGTTATGAAAGAGTTGATTGCGGTTGAAGCCGGCCACATAGAGATCTACAAACCCGTCATTGTCATAATCGCCTGTGGCCACGCCCATCGAGTAGCCAGCACCGGCTAAACCCGCCTCTTCGGTGACATCTGTAAAGCTTCCGTCTCCATTATTGCGAAAGAGTCTGTTGTAGAAACTGGGATTGCTCTTTTTCAAAGACGGAATCTCAGCCCCGTTCGTAAAGAAGATATCCAGGAGCCCGTCGTTGTTGTAATCGAAGACCGCAACCCCGCCAGTCATCGTCTCTATCGAGTAGCGCTGGGGACTGACACTGTTCTTCAATACGAAATCGATCTTCGAAGTGTCAATTGCATTCTCGAAGAGAATCGGCGAAGCAGCGGATTGACCCGGCTTGCCATCCTCTAAGAAACTGCGGAGCAGCGGCTGCGCGCGCAAATTCAGCATTCCCGTGCCTAATGCAGCCAAACTTGCGATAAAGTCTCGTCGCGAAATTGCAAATCTCATTGGACGCGATTGCCCTGCTTGCCGTCTGCCAAGAACACTCCCTTTAAAAATAACAGGCCAGATAAAATCCTCTGGCCTGTCGGTTGCAATTCTTAGCTGAGTTGGCGCTTAGAACTGGAATCTTGCGACAAACTCGCCGCTTCTGGGAGCATAGTTGCCACCGGCGTTAGCGATACTCCCTGCCATGACGCCGAAAAGTTGGTTACCGGATCCCGTCGCGGCCGGGTTGGACGTGTTATTGAAGCCCGGATATACCCAGCGGTTAAAGACATTGAAGAAGTCGCACCGAAGCGAGAACGACATGTCTTCCTTGATCGGGATGACCTTGCCGAAGCCCAATTGCTCGCCCGGCTGTCTCGCCTGGCGGTAATCGTTGTAGAACGGCTTGGACGTGGAGTAGGTGCCTTGCGCGGGGGCCGCCCAAGCATTGGCATTCAAGAACGGCAGGTTAATATTCGAGCCGTGATTATTGACGTTTTGCAGGAAGAGCTTCTGACCAGGAACGCGATTCGCAAAGACTTGAAAGTTGCCGGTCGTTGCGTTAGCAAAAGTCACCGAATCCAAGTTGGCCGTCCAGGTATCCGGTACCTGTTGCGGAAAACCGCTTGCGTAATGGAAGTTGCCGTCGGCTGTCCAGCCTGTAAGGACAGCGTGCTTCCAGCCGTTTTGGTCAAAGCTGAAACTCGGCACTTCATAGTTGAAGTAGAAGTTCAGCATCTGCGGTTCGTCGATGCTCTCAAAGGACTTCTGGCTCTTCGGCGGGAGAGAGGGATCCTGTGCCGCAATCGAAGTGGTGAAGGTGGGAGACGTCGCTCCCACAGTCCCCAGATTCTTCGACCACGAATAACCGAGGCCGCCCGACAGTCCGTTGCTGATGCGCTTGGTGACCTTGACCTGAAGAGCGTCATACCACCAGTTACCATCGTGCTCGTACATATCCCCGATGCCGCCGAATTGCGGGAACGGCCGCAGTGCCTGAGCCAAGGTGTCTCCGGACGGGAAGGTGGAATACGGCGCACTAAAGCCTCTCGCCGCCACATTTGGGGACGAGATCGGCGACGTGAGCAGGGTATAGTCGGCTGGGTTGGTAACGTCCAACCCATATTTCTGTGACAGCATCGTTGGAGTTAATTCGTTAGTCGTATTCGTCAGGTTGTCGGAATTGAGCCAAACACCACGGTCGTCAATAAGGGATAGGTTGACCGTAAGGTTCTTCATAATCTCGCGCTCAACGCCAAGGGTCGATTGCAAAAAGCGTGGCGTACGCCCATTGTTCGGAACAATGTAACTTGGCGGCGAGTTGGTTGAACCTGAGTTCGGGAAAGCGCCCGGATTAAAGTTGGTGGCTGTGAGGGCCGCCGCGGTGAACGGCACGCCGTTGGAAAGCTGACCGGCCTTGATGCCGTACGAAGGACTGGTGAGGTATACCACGTTAAAGCCGAATCCCTGGTTGCTATAGCCTTCTTCATTCATGAAGAGCTGGGGGCCGGAGTAGAATCCGGTTGCCGCATGGATCACGGTCTTTGGAGTCAGTTGATAGCTGGCGCCAATACGAGGCTGAATCATCCAGGGATAGAAGTGCTCGAAGACGCAGTCGCAACGCCCTTGCCCATAGCCCTCGTATTCGGTTCCACCCAACAGGCCGCCGACCGACGGATTTACGACAGTGGGACTAAATTGGGTTACCCGCAGATGTTGTTCCTTCTGCATCCCCTCGAGATCCCAACGCAGCCCAAGGTTCAGCGTGAGCTTATTTGTCAGCTTCCAGGTGTCCTCGCCGTAAAACGAGCCCTCCATGCGGATAAACCATTGGATGTTATCGTTCCCGATATTTGCGCCGTCCAACTGGCCAAGTGCGAAGCTGGCAAAGCCATCGCCGAGGCTGGCTCCGTAGAGATTTTGGCCATTTTCGGACGGTTCAGAGGTCTCATTGCCGCTGAAACCGTACGATCCGTCCGAAAGGTCGTTGTGAGTGCCCCAGAGTTGATGACGGAAATCGCCACCAAATTCGAAGACGTGGCGGCCGTGGGTCCAGATCGCGGATTCAGTGTCGTACCAGTCGTTGTCAATAAACGGCGCGTTGTTGATGCCCAACTGCGGAACGCCCTGATGGTTGACGGTGAGTCCCGAAAAAATCGGGAAGGTTTTCGCAGCGCCGCCAGGCATACTCGCCAATGAGGGCAACCCAAGCGTGGTCTGATCGAAGTTTTGCACCGCAGCATCCTGCAGGGCATCGTGGCGCGTCCAGTCCCATCCTGCGTGAAGCACAAGATTCGGCGTGGCCGTATAGTTCGCATTCAGATACAACTGCGGAGCCGGGGTGTGGTTCCAGCGGGTCGAGCCTCCTATGGTGTTGATGCCATCGTCCGCATTGTCCTTGTTCCCAATCTCGTGCATATAGTAACCCGAGAAGTGCCACTTCTCGCCGATATAGTGGTCGAGTTTGATGCTGGCCAGGTACTGGTATTTGTTGTTCGGCTGTAGATTGGGGTAGTTGCCGTTCAGCGCGTTCGCAGTGGCCCCGGAGGGAGTAGGCATGTATTTAAGAGCAGCCACGGCTACCGGATCCCACGTGCTCGGCGCGCCAATGAAGTTGGTCGGGACACCCGTCCCGCCGGTGCCTGTACCAAAGCCGTCGCGAACAAGCAGGGACTGGCCAGCTTGCGGGGAGCCAGGCACGCAAGTTGCCTGTCTGGTCGTCGTGGGGTCGAAAACCTCGCCGTTGTACAGCTGCCGGCCAAGGCAATCCACGACTGGATTCCCATTGTTATCTTTAATGGGGCCAAGCAAGTTAGAGCTCAGGTCACCCGCGAGATAGGCTTGGGTGGGAACCGTAATGGTTCCGTTGTTATTGGTTTGCGTGTTGTGGTACTCCTCGTAAGCGAAGAAGAAGAAGGTCTTGTCGCGGCCATGGTAGGCGTGAGGAATTACCACCGGTCCGCCGAGAGAGACACCGAAATCAAGCTGCCGCTGCACTGGGAGAAAGTTTTGGCCGGTCGAGGTGTAGTTGAATGGCTGTCCGGCGTCCAAATCCTCATTTTCCAGGTAGTTGAAGGCCGTCCCGTGCAGTTTGTTGGTCCCTGACTTCGAGGTGTAGTTGAAGACTCCGCCCCCAGACTCACCAAATTGGGCGGAATAGTCGTTGATCATCACGGACTCTTCGCTAAGCGACTCGACCGAGGGCTGCTGCTCATCGGAGATGGCGCCCTTGGTCGCATTGGTGTCGTCCAGGCCGTCCATAAAGACGCGGTACGTGGTTGCCGGCGAGCCCTGGACATGGATATCGTTCCACCCGCCTCCGATCGATCCCGGCAGCAAGGAAGCAAATCCCATCGGGTCGCGAATAGCTCCGATGCCGTTAATGTTGATCGGGAGCTCATTGAGGTCCCTCGTGGTGACTTCGGAGTTGATCTGGGCACTATCGGTCTGGAGCAGTGGAGCATCGGCAGTAACCGTGATGGTTGCCGAGGCTTGCCCCACAGCCAATTGCAGGTCGACGCTCGCCGTCTCTCCCACCGAAACCGTAATTCCGTTGCGGACCAGGGTGTTAAAGCCCGATGCGTTGGCCGTAACGGAATACTGGCCGGCAGGCAACTCGGGGATCGTATAAACTCCGGCGCTGGTTGTAACGGTGAAGCTCTGGGTGCCCGTCGCTGTATTCGTAATGGTTACCTTGGCCCCCGATATTGCGGAGCTTTGGGGATCAGTTACGACACCTGCGATTGTGCCACGGTCGAGCTGTGCAAAGCACGATACGCTCGTGCCGCATAGCAGAAGGAACATCAGCCTCAAGTACATGAGCCAGTTTTTTCGCTGCGTCATCTTAATCTCTCCTTCGGACCTCACGAAGCAATAATCATTGCTATGAAGCGATTAAAAACAGGCCGTTAGCCTGTCACCGAATCGAACCAAAAGGCTGACTCGGTCTCACTCAACATTTCGCACTTCTGATTTGTCTCAGCCTCACATTTCCCTGTTTCGGAAACCCAACTCCAAGATTCGCCATCCAGCATTGATGGTCTCTGCCGGAAACAAGCCCCGCTTCTGGTAAAGCCTTGCCAACCGCCAGAACGCTCTTTCAGTTGACTGCCCAAAACCGCTACTACTTTACCCCCAGCTTTGCCCGTTCCCGCAACGTTAAAATGCGCCTCTAACGTATCTCCATCGCACTGAAAAAAAGGAACTTGTGTCATCAGCGCGCGATTAACAGTAGCGACATAAAAAGATTCAGTCCCAGTAATCTCTCATCCACTCGTTGTATGGGCAGCTCATTCACTCGTTGCAGGTGTAGCCGACTGCGTGAGGGCAAATATCGCGTGCTAGTCTCTCAGCTGCGAATCTTCACCGCACTTCACCGACGGTTCCGGCCAGGTGCCGAGCCATGCTGCATCGCCGTCCGAGTCCTCTGACCGGCGCCACCTCTCAGTACATCGCCGGGCATCCTATTCATTTCGTCTTTGAAGACGTGCTGCTCGCCGGTCATCTCAGTGGCGTCCTCAGGCGTCTCCTCACGGAGCGGCGGCACGACCTGGTCCACCTTCGGAAAACAGAGATAGATCCACCGCGTTCCCTATTGCCCTGTGCCCCGCATCGTTGGGGTGAAGATGATCGCCACTGTCATAAGCAGGAAGAAACCATGCAGGTCTGGCGGGATCATGTGTTGCGGTGTCCTGGTCGACAACGCCATCGCATCCACTCCTGCGGTCGCGGGCGAATGCATTGAACTGCTCGCGTGCGATTTCATCCTCAGGGCGCCAATAATTCGCCCCTTGGTAGGGTGTCAGTGTGGAACAGAAAAACTGAATGTGTTTGGCATGAGCCCTCTCAATGAGCCGTTGCGTGGCTGCAATCAATTCGGCCACAGACGGACCAGGTCGAGTCGATCCAAGATCATTGAGCGGATCGTCTGAGAAGATAACCCAGTTCACACCCGGTTGATCGAGAACATCTCGTTCAAACCGGTTCTCCGCACTAGGTCCAGCGCCGTCTACCAACAGGCGGTTTCCGCTTATTCCTTCGTTCAATACACCAATTCCCATTCGAGCCAGCCTTTGTGCAAGAACATCGGGCCAGCGGTTCGGAGTGTTGTCCGTTGCCGAGTAGCCTTCAGTAATCGAGGCTCCCAACGTCACAACCGCTCCGGTTGCACTGCGGCCGCGAACATCCACGTTGGTCAGGAAATAGATGCTTCCGGTCCGCTTTGCGTCGGGAAGGTCCGATTGCGGACCGGCATCGCCGGCTGTGATGTAATTGGTTTGGTGCGCTGCGGGATGATACGTAATTGGTCCGGATTGCGATGAAACATAGAAGCTCACAGCCAGATCGGCGAGAGCAGGTAGGACCATCGCGACTGCGTCGCTACGAATTTTTGAACCAGGCGCAATGACAACTGAAGTCTGGCCGTCAAAACAAATCTGGTGATCCGAACCAGCCACAATCGAGGAGCCTGTCCCGTGAAGAGCTACGTGTGCGTCCTCGATGTGAAGGGGATGGTCGCCAAACAGATTCGAAATTTCAATCCGTAATTGATCGCCGGCGACGCTGGTGTGCACAATCTGGCGTAGCGTTGTTCCGGTAAGGTGCGCATCGGCATCTCCATGCATCGGCGCGGTCGCCCAGGTCCCGACCCACGATACGGTTTGCGCATGGACGGACACGGTAAAGAGAGCCAACGCCGTTGCCAGGCAGAACACACCCGCCTCGCATCTCCGCAGATACTTCATTCTCGTCCTCGTGCCAAGCTCACCGGATTCTGATTGCCATGCTTACTTAGCTTCAGCTCGAAAAAGGCCGATCTGCACAGATCCAAGTTTCTTTGCTTCCTGCGCAGCAGTCCCGCTCACAGGAGCAAAGGGAACCGCCGATACGGGCGCGTCGTGTTTCTGGATTACGTATTTGGTTCCGGCCATGGCCAGAAAGCGTATTTCATGGGCTGAGTTGCCGCTAACCACTTTCATTCCGGTAGAACCAGCGACTACATCGACCGACTGACCTGGCCAGGGGTTGCGGACGCGCAGCGGCGCTGCAGTCCCAGCCTCGATCGCTACCGTGGTCACTTCGCCGTCGTGCACTTCGACATCCACCTTCGTCTTTCCGCGCACAAAGACACTGCCATCGGCATCCCACCCCGGAGGAATGGCGGGCGCAACCCGGATCACTCCGTCGTAATCCTGCACCAAAGCTTCCTGCAGCGCATCAGCAACAATTCCTGTCTCCTCGATGTAAAACTCGCCGTATTCGCGGTCCCAGTTGGCAAAACCATTCGCAGTATGCTGTGAACGCTCGGTGATGATACGCAGAGTGGAACCCACCTCGCTGCCGAGGTGTAGCCGCGCTGCTTGAATGGGATCAAAGCTCCAGTCCGCTACACATTTAAACAAACGATTCTCATAGGTACGTCTTGCCAGTGGGAACAGCGGAGAGGTGTCGCCGATGATGCCATACGGCCACACAGGTTCGAGACCTATATTCTCCGCGTTGTGATTCTTGGCAGCAGGAAGATACGATTCCGCAATCACATCTTCGCCGGCAGCATCATCTGCCGCAGAAAGCAATGTTTTAGCGCCCGTCACTTGCGTGCGCGGTAGTGGCGGTATCTTAGGAATCGCATGTTGTAACTCTCGGATCAGATCGCGGTCCTTGCCCAGTAACTCGGCGGCTTGAATTGTCGCAGGATAGAGCGCCTCGGCCGCGGAGATGTCTGTGGTGGGGTCCGTAACATCCCACTGCGTTTCGTGCGCATTGGATGGGCTCGTGTGCAACAGGCCGTCGGGTCCGATCTTCTGGTACGCAAGCAGGAAACGTGCTGAGGCGGACATCACGGGATAGTTGGCTGCCAGGAATGCACGATCATTCGTCGCTAGATACTGTTGCCATATCCACAGTGAAACTTCCGCACCAGTCGAAAGCGTGCGCGCATTGTAGTAGGGATGAAAATCTGCATCACAATCTCTGCCGATGCTGATCGGAGTCCAACTCGATTCGTATTCGATTCCGCGGCCATTGAATCGCATTGTTTCCGGTACGCAAGCACCCGGTCGGCCATTCATGTGTTTCCTTGTCCAGTCCTCTATGCTTGGCAGGTTTTCGCGGTAGAGGTTGAAATACGGAGCATTCAACCCCGGAAGCCCGGCACCGATATTCGCCGCGACTTGCATGCGAAGGTTCCAATGCCAAAACGAGGATGAATCCCAACGATGTGCATCGCGCGCCGATGACAACATGTCTGCAACGCCCGCCTGGGAGCCTGGATACTCTACTCCGCGTTCCGCAGCAGCGGAGAATAGGTAAATATCGCGGAGATTCTCCATGTAGTCGCCCACTCCGTCAGCAGAATGCACTTTGATAAGCGCAGCGCGACTCCAAAACTGATGCCACCAGATTCTGTGTGTTTCAGGCTTCACCCCCGTAAGCGCGCGGCGGACGATGCTGAACATGTCCTCTCTACCGTCAAAGTGCGGAGCGACAACCAGAACGCGAAAATGGCCGTCAGGATATGGCCGGAAAGAAATCGAGATCGTACGCGAATCAATAATTCTTGCAGACACGCTGCGACCTTCCGCCGTAATCGCCGAAAGCGATCCGAAGGGACGGCCGGACGATTCGGGATTCTTGTCATCGATCCACGCTTCGGAAAGTACGCCAACGGAGTCGTTCACAATCGCGTGGGGGTTACGAGGCGGCCACAATTTCAGGATGGCAGTTTGAGGTTTGTCGGGCTTCGCACCGGTTACTTCAATCACAAGCGTGTCCGTATCCGGTTGTACGTAGGCAACCGCAGTCATTCCGTCACCCTGTTCGCGGAACTCACCGTCGTACAGATCGAGGCGGCCAGTGTAGTCTGCTGCACCCGTCAGGAAAGACAAGCCAGAAATTACAACCTGTCCAGGAGATAAACGGTCAGGCAGCGTGTCAGCTCGATTCAGCTGCGCGGTAAACCCCTCAGCCGACCAAACGGCGACGCCGAGACTGCCATTGCCGAGGGGCATCGCCTCCTTGGCCTGCGCGTTGGGCCTGCCGAGAACAATGTCGGAGCGGCTGATAACGCCCTCCGCATTGACGCGGAAGCTTCCATCACGCCAGGCAGTCGTCTTTCCCTGATCAACCTGAGCGCAAGCTGTCGTTGCGGCAAAAACAAAGATAAGAAGTGCAAGAGCGGCGATCTTGTTTAGCTTCATGCCCTCGATCTTCATCGCCCATCCTTGACAACTTGCTTACTACGGAGGAAAGCTTGCGATTGAAATTCGTGCTATGCGCTCAAAGCGCGGCATTCAATCCGATCTGCACATCTTTTGTAGCTGTGTTCTTGATCTGGGCCGGCCCGGCGAAAATGTTGCCCGTGATGACTGCCCGATCCACGCTTTCACCGAGAGAGATGTGCGGCTGGTTCTGGCGGAACTCACAGCCACGAATCAGCAAACTGCCAGAGGAAGCCTGAATCGCAGCGCGATCCTTTCGCCACTCCACAAAGGTGCAGTCACTGAAACCGACTGTGCCCTGACCTGCGATCCGTGCAATCTGGTTGCAGGGGCCCCAGAAAGCACTGTTGCTGAAGCGTACCACCCCCTTGTTGGTCTCAAGCACTTCAACCATAGTGGGATCATCGCCGTGAAACGAAGTGAATTCGCCATTCGTAATGAGGAGTCCGTAGGGCGCGCTCTGTTCCACAAGAACAGCACGATTGCAATCGTCGGCGCCGATGCCCAGGAAGTTTCCATTACATTCGCCCGTTCCCGTATGCACGAACTTATAGCCGACGTGATATCCGAAGCAGAAGGTATTCAGGACATATTCCCAATCTGCGCGACCGAAGACAAAGGCTTCTCCATTCTCTGTCTGCCATCGATATACGCGGTCATGTCCATTCCACCAGGGATTGAAATGAACATTCTCGATGCGGCCGATGTCATAGATTGAGTCGACCAAGATTCCACGCCGCAGGGGCTGTCCGCAGATGTTTCTTACGTTGTGCCGTTCATTGCGACTAGCATCGATTCCCTGATAAGGATTAAGCAGCTCCAGATCAAATGCTGCCGGATTCTTGCCCCGCATAGCGATCGACCATGGATACGCGATTGGCGCCGCATCTGTCAATTGCTCTGGATAATAGATTGTCAATCCCGCGAGGGAGCTGTTCGTGTTCAGCGTGATGAACGGCTCTCCATCTTCGTTGCCGTGGCCTGCGGTCACCAGCAACACTGTGCCATCGTCGCCAGGCTTGGGTTGACCCTCGTCGCGCATTCCTGTATGCGATGGCACGCAGCAGAACGATCCACGCAACGTCACGCCTTCAGGAATGTTGAGAACTCCGCGAAATAAATAGCGCCCCGGCGGTGCATAGACCATGCCTCCACCTGCGCGATGTGCGGCATCAAGAGCCCGTTGAAATGCGGCCGTCTCGTCGTCGGTCCCGTTTCCGCTTGCGCCGAAGTGCTTCACATTAGTTACATAAGGCGCCGATTGCTCCGTGGTAATGGGGTCAGCCAACGCTGAAGGCGCTCCCAAAAACCCAGTGAGACCGGCCGCCGTCCCCATAGCCAGCAGGTTTCGGCGAGACTGAAGAGTTGCACCGCGCCGCTTCAATTCCTGCTCATTCACGTCGTTGCTCGCAGGTACATCCATTATTCCGCTCCCGAGGCCATCGGATTCACTGCACTCATTGAGGGTGGCGCCTCTTGCGGCGAGCTGCCCCATTGCAGATTGGGATGGTCTGCCATTTCCAGGATCAGTGTCCCTCCATCGGCAATATCCGCGTGACGGAACCACGCTTGATCGAGCGGCCTGCCGTTAAGTTGAGCTGATTGGATGTACTTATTACGCGCGGAAACGTGATTCGCAACGATCGTGAGCAGCTTGCCGTTCCCCATGCGAATCGTGGTCCTGGCAAAGATCGGGCTGCCGATTTCGTATACCGGACTGCCCGGGCACACTGGGTAAAATCCCATCGCGCTCAACACATACCAGGACGACAAGGCACCGCCGTCGTCATCGCCGGAGAGACCCAGCGGACCATCGCCGTACCACACATCCATCAATTGGCGAACGCGGTACTGCGTTTTCCACGGTTGTCCGGAAAAGTCGTACAGGTATGGGATGTGGAAGCTTGGCTCATTGCCCTGCGCGTACTGGCCCACCAGACCGGTCGCGTCAGGAAACTGGTCAAGGAAATGGAACTTCGACGTCCCATATTGTTCTACGAATAATTGATCGAGTTTGGCGTTGAACGCTTCGCGGCCGCCCATCAGTCGAATAAGCCCCGCCACATCATGCTGCACATTGAACGTGTATAGCCACGAATTGACTTCTGTGAAATAATCGCGACCACCTTGTCCGCCGCCTAGCTTTGGATCGAAGTGGCTCACCCATTCGCCGTCAGCACTCTTGGGAGCCATGAAATCGATGGCTGGGTTGAATACATTCTGGTAATTGTGCGCCAGCTTGGTGAAATACTTTGCGTCCTCTTTCTTCTCAAGAGCCTTCGCCAGCTGCGCCACACACCAATCGTCGTAGCTGTTTTCCAGCGTGACAGATACAGACTGGCGCCTCTCAGGAGTTACCTGCGGGTCGGTCTCTTTTTCTCCATATGCGAGCGCCGGAAAGAAGCCCTTGTCGAAGTAAACATGGTCGAGATTGGTCAGCGAGCCACGGCTCCAGGGCAGCATCGTTGCCTCGGTGGCGTTCTTGCGTAGGCCAGCATAGGCCTCAGCAACATCAAAGTCGCGATATCCTTTCGCATATGCGTCCAAAATAAAGGCGGCCGCGTGGTGGCCGATCATCACCGCCTGTTCACCCGCCACAGAAGGGAACGAAGGCATCCAGCCGCTCTGCTGATACATGCGGATATAGGAGCGAATCATGTCCTCCTGCTGGCGCGCATCGAGCAACATTTGCAGGGGATGCAATGACCGGTATGTATCCCAGATGCCATCATCGACGTAGAAGTCGTGGCCCTCGGCACTATGAACCGCATGATCGTAGCCGCTGAAATACTTCCCGTCTTCCGTAATGTCGGTCATCCGGCCGAGCGAGCGGTAAAGCGCGGTATAGAAGATGGTCCGCTGGCGCTCGGTTCCACCCACGGTCTGAATCGCGCCCAATGCATCATTCCATGCCGCGCGCGCTGCCGCCTTCGCTTGGTCGAACTTCCAGTCAGGAATGTCCCGTTCCAGATTGCGCTTCGCCTGATCGGCACTGATGTAGGATATCCCCACTTTGACTTCTATGGTCTCACCGGCCGACATGGCCACATTGGCGACATATCCAATGTCATCGCCTGATTGTTTTTGTGCTCGGCTCATCTGGCCGCATTGCCATGTCTGCCAGGAATCCAGAGGCCGGGAGAACTCTGCGTAGAAATATTCTCGAGTCTCCGGACCTGTTTCTTCGACGTGTACAACTGTTCCATCAGCACGCGCGCTACCCTGAATCGCATTGTTCCCAACCACGGCGAATTCCGCGTGATTCTGCAGGCTCAGGACAAGATGAGCATGAGGGCTCGCAGGAAAGGTGAATCGATAGTATGCGGCTTGCCTTGCGACCGTGAATTCCGCTCGAATTCCCCAGGTTTGCAGGTCGGCTTCGTAGTAATAAGGTGTTGTTGTTTCAAAATCGTGGTCGTAAGTAGAAGCGTAGGCTTCCGGCTTGGCGCCGGCTTCTCCAACAGAAACCATCAAGAGTGCAGGACCGGCAGGAAAGCCGTAGATTTTGTCTGCCAGATAGCGGTCGGTAATTCCGGGCGTGACAACCGGAGCAAGTCTCGCCATACCATGTGGACGTTGCACGTAGGGAATCGTTGCGGTAAGTAACTGGCCGATGCCCCCGATATTCGGAGATACATAATCAACCGGTTCTTTCGGTTTTTGTCCCAGAGCAGCTAAGACACTGCTAACAGTCATCGCCAGCCATGCAAGTCGAACTGCGATTTTCATTGTGTGCCTGTCCTTGTATTTTCGTCCCTGCATCTCTCAACGGAATTCATTCTTGGGCGAGCGTCTTGATTTTCGGATGCAGGAAGAAACTGCTGCTCAGAGAAGCTTCAGAAGAGCCACCCGCCCACACCGTGTAGTTACCCGGTTCTACAACCCACTTCCCTTCTTGATTCCAGATCGCAAGCTGATCCTGCGGAATATGGAACGTAACCGTCGTTGTTTCGTGAGGCTTGAGGTGGATTCGGGAGAATCCCTTCAGAGACCGATTCGGCGTCTCTACACTGCTCACGTCCTCGCGAACATAAAGTTGCGCGACTTCGTCGCCCTCTCTGTCACCGGTGTTTGTCACATCCACCGTCACTACAACGTCTGCCTTGCTTCCCGGTGGAGGCGCCTGCGCACACAGATGGTCATAGCGGAACGTGGTGTAGCTCAGGCCAAATCCAAAGGGGAAGAGAGGCTTGCCATCGTCATCCACATATTTGTGTACGCGCGACGGATCGAAGTTATAGAAGTCGGGGAGTTGTCCGACGCTGCGCGGAAAGGTGACAGTGAGCCGGCCCGCAGGATTGTTTTCTCCAAAAAGCGTCTCGGCAACTGCCTGCCCGCCAAATTCGCCCGGATACCATGCCTCAAGAATCGCCGGGATATGCTCCTTGGCCCAGCCGATGGTCAAAGGCCGACCGTTCTCAAGAACAAGGACTATCGGCTTTCCGGTCGCGGCGACAGTTTCGAGCAAAAGCTCCTGGTTCCCGGGAAGATCGAGGTTCGAACGATCGAAACCTTCGCCAGAGATGCCTTGCCACTCACCTAGCGCCAGGACCGCTACATCGGCATCTTTTGCACGCGCGACTGCCGCAGCAATATCTTTCCCGTCATCGAATGTGACGATTGCATGAGGAGCCAGTTTGCGGATGCCGTCGAGAATGCTGATGTGCAGTCCGTTTTCTTCTTTCTCGTAGTCGCCGTACCGTGCCACGTTGCCATTGGGTCCAATGACGGCAATCTTTCCCAGGGATTTGGAGAGCGGCAGCAGATTATCCTCATTTTTGAGCAGGGTCATAGACTGCCGCGCCGACTCGAGTGAAAGAGCCAGATGTTCCGGCGATCGCTTCACCCTCGCATTTAGTTCTGGATCCACCAGTGGATGATCGAAGAGCCCAAGCTCGAATTTGACGCGCAGGACCGACCTGGCCGCACGATCGAGATCAGCTTCGGCCAGACTGCCATCGTGTATGCAGTCGACCAGCGCTTTCTGGAAAACTGCGTGATCGAAGTCGTAGAACTGCATGTCCACACCTGACCTAATCGCCATGCACGATGCATCTTTGGGCGAGGCAGCCACGTGGTGCACATCGTAGAGGCGCCTGATCGCGCCCAAATCGGACAGCACAAATCCCTTGAACCCCCATTCGTCGCGCAGAACCTTCTTCAGCAGGAATGGATCGTCCGTGATGGGAACGCCATCGATCTCGTGATAGGCGGCCATGACGCCCATCGCGTGGCCCTGGCGGATTGCAGGCTCGAATCCGCGCAGCATCGTCATTCGTAGCTCGCGCTCCCCCATGTGCACCGGCGATGTGTTCGTGCCGCCTTCGGGAGAGCCGTGTCCTGCGAAGTGTTTGGGCTCGGCCACCACAGTGTGGTCCGTGTTCAAGCTATCGCCCTGGGCGCCCTGCACATAAGCGAGTCCCATTTGGCCGGTTAAATACGGATCTTCGCCGAAATCTTCTTCTATTCGCCCCCAACGCGGATCCCGAGCAAGATCAAGCACAGGGGCCAGAATCATCCCGACACCGGTCGAGCGAGCTTCGGCCGCAATTGCGCTCCCGGTACGTCGCGCAATATCCGGGTTCCACGTGGCGGCCAGGTTGATGGGAGCGGGAAAGACAGTTCCCGTGTCAAAACCATGAAGACCCTCTTCGACAAAGAGCACCGGAATGCCTAGCCGGTTATGGGCGATGACCCAACTTTGAATGGCATTCGACTGCACCGGGGTCGGATAGACATCGTGGATGCCGCCCACGCCCAGGGAGCCCCACATCTCCTGGGCCTTGTCGGGCTGAAATACTGCATCCGCCACGACATGATCTCTCCCCGTGTTTTCGAGCGTTGCGCGAGCCGCGTACAGGTCGAGTTGACGCGCTTTCTCCTCCAGAGTCATACGGCTCAGTAAATCGTCCAGGCGCCGCTCGATAGGTGCACCACGCTGTTTATAGAGAGGCGTAACGTTGGCACTCCGGGACGGAGACTGACCAAAACTTGCGATTCCCGCTACGGAAAGTGCCAGGCCAAAAGTGAAGAGCGCAAATTTTCTGCATGCAGCAGACATTGCAAGGCCCGTCGTCTCACCTTCTTGTGCAAAATCTGGCTTCCAATCCGTAGAGTGCCTCGTCTTCGGATTCGAATGCCGAGTGGCTCTTTTCGGAATTCTTGCTTCCAACCTCAGGATTCGATTTACCTCTGCACGATCTTCGCTCCGAGCACGTGTATTCACACTTTTGCCTTGCACCGGTGGATGGGCTGCTGACCAGTGGTTGGAAACAAGCTAACGGGAATTTGACGTAGATTGCAACGTTAGCCGATTGTCCGGCTCTCGTGCAACTTATTGAATAATAATAACTTAAATAATCGCAGAGGTTGCTAACAGTAGGTACGTTCTGACAACTTTACATATTGGTACGCTTGCAAGCGCGTGCGGCAAGGGACTGTGTCATGACCGAAGAACAGCCCCGGAACAAAGAGGAGGAATCAGATCGATTGTATTTACGTGATTACAAGCAGGTAAGGTCATTTGAACGACCGGCGTGCTGACTTCGGGTACCGCGCATGTTAATATTGATCCTCATCAGTAGCGATCTGGCCCAGCCCAGGCTGAAAAACCTCTATTCATGCGAGTCAGTGATCCCATTGACGCTCGAGAAGCTCAGATCACCAAGATCGTTGAATCAAAGCAAGATATTGCCGCGCTTCGACAGCATGTTAAAGAGATCGTCGACGGTCCCGCATTCAAGGGAAGCGCTCGCAGCGGCCAATTCTTTCAGTACGTCGTCGATCAGTCAATCGCGGGGCATTTCGACACCTTAAAGGAGCGGCTGATCGGTGTCGAGCTCTTTGGGCGATCCCCGTCCTATGACACCGGGGAAGACGCTATCGTACGAGTCACGGCGAGCGACGTTCGGAAACGTCTTCTTCAGCACTACGGAATGAATGGCGCTTCCTCCGAGTTTCGCATCACTCTGCCCCTAGGCTCGTACATTCCGGAGATCGTGCAGGACAAGCCTGCGGATCCGAACCCGCTCGATTCTCACGAGGAGCCACAGGAAGCGTTGACCTCCTCGGCGGTGGACCATCCTGTCTCCGACACAGCTCGACAGCCAGCCGGAAATCTGAGAACCGCGCCTGCACCGCGCGATGTGGCAGAGAAAAGAGCAGCCACTCCCATTTGGTTCCTGGCAGGCGTAATCGTGTTGGTGGCGGTTGGCGCGACCGGCTGGGCCCTCTTCTTCGGCCGGCTTTCCCATACCGATGCGCATTCACTCTCTCCTTATCCGTGGTCCATCCTGTTCAATCCTTCCCACGCAACAAATCTGATTACCAGCGATCCGAACATTGTTGTACTTCAGGAGATTTCCGGCAGCGAACTCTCGCTTTCCGATTATGCAAACCACAATTACATTCCCGAGCCAAACAAGCTCTCGCCCGATATCAACCACTTCTTCAAAACTCTTCTCTGGGGTGATCACTCAGCCGCCGCAGTCGACGCTCCCATTGCGGCAAGAGTGGCGGCCTTGCCTCATACGGGTACTGCATTCAATGTTCTTGCCGCGCGAAGTATTCAGTTTTCCGATCTGAAGAACGACGATAATTTCATCTTTCTGGGAAGTCCGCGATCTGATCCATGGTTCGCTCTGTTCAGCGATGAACTGGACTTCAGATTCGCCTTCGATAAAGCCACAGGGCAGGAAATCATCGTCAACGCGCATCCGCGGTCCAATGAGTTACAGAGGTATGTCCCGACAGCTCAAGGCTGGGCGACCGGCAAATCATTCGCCGTCATCGCTTTCGTGCAAAACCCCGATCAAAACGGACAAGTTCTGCTTCTGGCTGGTGCGAACGGTGAGGGAACCGAGGCAGCGGGAAAGCTGGCTACGGATTTGCCTCGACTTTCCGCAGTGCTCAAGAATTGCGAAGGCTCACAGTCAGGAAAGATTCAGCACTTTGAAGTCCTGTTGCAGTTGAATACCATGGCGGGAACCCCTAGCAATGTCAACGTAGTAGCATGTCATCTCCTTCCGGGCAGCTCCACGCAAAAGCAGTAGCCCTGTTGCGTCCTCTTTCTAATTCACGCGCTTTCCTACAGGAAAGGCGCAGAAAGCGCGTCCGCAGGAACGTCACCGGTCGCCGTTCCGTCAAGGCCTATGGTCCATCAATTCGATTGTGAGCAAGAAAGCCGGCAATCTAATCCCTATCGCTTTGTGGATTGACCGTTGCCCTGTACGAGCAGCACGACGGCCGGCGAGCCCAGAACTGCTGTGATCTTCTTCATGGAATGCTCCTTCTCAGACATTGGGCAGCCCGAAAATGCAGGTGAAACACTACAGAATTTTCCATGCGATTGAAGGACGCTCCCGCGTCTGTTATCGTAGATCGCGCAAAATGGGCCTAACGCGCACGCGCCTTCAACCGAATCTGCAGATTCCGCATCCTGAGCCCCGGCGGCCGCGCGATTCGCTAAGCGAAAGGAGCCCCTCGATGAAATCCAGAATCTCCCGGCGCAATTTTCTCGCTTCCACTGCAGCTTCGGTGATTCCGGCTGCGCTTGCAAATGCGCATCCGCGCATTTCCGGTGCGCTCAACTCGATGGCCGGCGGACCGATCGCAGACGCCCCCGCTGATTCATGGCGCGATGCCGGAGTCGTTGATCTCAGCCGGTCGCCTTATGCAAAGCTCAGGACTGTACCTGTTCGCTCCGTCGCAATTGAGGAGGGCTTTTGGTCGAAACGCCGCACGACGAACGTTGCCTCAAGCATCCCTTCCATGCAGGACGAACTTCTCGACCATGGACGCTTGACCAATTTTCTGCGCCTCGAAGGCGAATCGTCCGCGCCGCAAATCGGACCGGTTTACTCCGACTCCGATATTTACAAGTGGTCCGAGTCGGTTGGATTCGCGATGCAATCGGGTGATCAGCCGCAGCTGCACACACCACTCGACTCGGTTATTCGCGCTGTGGTTGCGGCGCAGGAGCCGAGCGGCTATCTCAATACGTATTACCAGGATGACCGCAAGCCGCTGCGCATGCTCTATGACACGCAGACCACCGGTCACGAGCTTTATTGCCTCGGTCATATGCTCCAGGGGGCCATCGCCATCTATCGCGCCACCGGCGATCGCACGCTGCTCGATGCGGGCATACGCTTTGTCGACGGCTTCCTGCTGCCGAACTACGGACCTGCCCCAAATCAAAAGGGCATCGTAGCCGGCCATCCTGAAATCGAAATGGCGCTGGTGGAGCTCTACCGCACCACTGGCAATCGCGCTTACGTAGATTTGGCAGGTTACATCCTGCACGGCGATGACCGAATTCCTCTGCGCCCACAGCAAATCAGCTACATGTTTTGCGGCATTCCATTCACATCGCGTACACATCTTGAGGGACATGCCGTTCGCGCGATGTACGCCTGCTGCGGCGCGACCGACTACTACCTTGAAACCGGCGATCCCGCCTATTGGAAGACACTGAACTTGTTGTGGGAAGACCTCGACCAACATCAGCTTTACGTCACCGGCGGTGTGGGGGCGAGGGAATCCGGCGAGGCCTTCGGCGATCCCTACGAATTGCCCAATGCCCGCGCCTACGGCGAAAGCTGCGCTGCAATCGGCGTGATGATGTGGAATTGGCGCATGCTTGCGGCTTCAGGCGATGCGCGTTTTACCGACGTGATCGAGCGCTCACTTTATAACGGGATCAACTCCGGCATGTCGCTCGACGGACGCACCTACTGCTATCGCAACCCACTCGCATTCGATCCGAAGGGCAACTCTAGTGACCGGCACGCTCCGGATGGCAACATTCGTAATCCCTGGTACGACACAACCTGTTGCCCGCCCAACCTCGAGCGCACCTTCGCGTCGCTTCCGGGATATTTTTACAGCACCAGCGACGAAGGCGTTTACGTCCATCTTTACGACAATTCAACTTTCAACTGGCATTTGTCCGACGGGACTCCTATCCGTATCCGTCAGGAGACGCGTTATCCGTGGGAAGGCGGTATCAAAATCACGGTGGGTCCGGCTCAGCCGGCGGAATTCACTTTGTTCGTACGCATCCCTGGCTGGTCTCAGAAGTCCTCCGTCAAAGTTAATGGAAGCGCTGTTGCCGGCGTGCGTCCCGGCACTTATCTGCAGATTCGGCGACGCTGGTCTACAGGCGACGTGGTCAATCTTGATTCGATATGACCACGTATCTGCTCAAGGCCAATCTTGCCGTTAATGAGGATCGCGGCCGCGTCGCCTTTCAGCGCGGTCCTGTGGTGTTCTGCATCGAGCGACTCGACCAGGCGGAAGTAGCGGAGCAAAGCGGTCTGGTCGGCTTCACCACGCAACTTGAGGGAGCGACGACCACACAATTCGAGCCCAAACTGCTGGACGGTGTGCTCGTGCTCGAACATCCTGGCTCCTTCGAGCGCAGTTCAAAGGAAACAGGTCTTTATTTTCCAGCGGCGGAGAATGAGAAGACCGTTGAATCGGCGGTCACCCTCCGGCTGATTCCCTACTATGCATGGGCGAATCGCACACCGAGTGCGATGCAGGTCTGGATCGCATGGCAAAACAGCTGATGACGCCGCAGAGCTTTTCCTGCCCGAGTCGCATCACCACGAAATCCGCAGCAGCGCCACTGCTTGGCGCGGAAGTTCGCTGGTCAATGAAATATGTCCGGAAATATGTCCGTTGTGCACGTCGAGCCACTCCGGCGAGGTAAGGATTTGTAGCTGGCCGGCGGCTTTTAGCTCTGCATACTGTTCAGCTGTAGGTAAGTCCGGCGAACCCATTTGCTTCCACACGGTAAAGGCGTTGCTGTGGGTCGCATCGATACGGTATTGCTCGAGCAGCACGCGCGTCACGCCGGTAGGAATTCCTTCGACCGCGATCTCCACCTGCGCTGGCGCGGCAGGAAGATCATCATCGTCATAGTTCCACACGAGAACCGCGGCGCTTCGGGCCGACCGCGTTGCCAGCGCGTCGATATCGGGCGTGCTCCGCGCGCCGGTCTGCACGAGTTGCTCAAGCGGGACCTGACCGGAACTCAATGCCCATACCCGCTCGCCCCGCATTAGGCCCGCCATGCGGAAGAAATTGAGAATCGGCTTGTCGATGCCACGCGTCGACAGGGTACGAAGCCCTTCAAAGTAGCCGCCGTTCTCAAACTCGAATGCCCATGTCAGCATTGCGCGTAAATTCACCTGATCCTGCGCGGCCAGATCGAGCATGGATTTGAGCGCAGCCGCGGTGTAGGAGGCATAGAGCGAATCGTTGCGGTAGGCATTGGCCGGGTGGTCCTTGGCCGAGCACGCAGCACAGCCCTCGGGATCGGCCTCGCTCAGGATAATAGGCAAATGACGGAAACGCGGGTAACTGGCTACGATGCGGAATCCCGCCTCGACCGATTGCAACTCAGCGGCAAGGCCCATTTCGAGGTGGCCGTCCACGAGTTTGGGGCGGCCTTTGGGATGGTAGGAAATGAAGTCGAGCGGTATTGCCTTTCCGGTGGCCGCGCTGCGGTCGTTAAGGCAGTGATCCAGAAAAGCGCGAAGGTAAGCGGCCGCCTTCGGAGATGCTGGGCCAGTGGTGGCCGGGCCGCCCACGCGTGCGCCGGGCAAAGCCGAAAGCACGCCGTCCACCGCGTAATCGTAGAGCTTGAAATAATCTTGCTGGGTTCCGTGCCAGTAGATGATGTCGGGCTCATTCCAGACTTCGAAGTACCATGTACGAACCTCGTTCGCGCCGTAGCGCTCGACGAGATGCGCCACGTAAGCGCGGATCAGGTCGCGCCACATGGCATAATCGCGCGGCGGATTGTTCACTGATCCGGCCATCGTCTGCTTGGGATAGTGAAGCTGGTATTCGGTGATTCCGGGAACGTTCGCGGCCAGGTCTTTAGGCATGAAGCCCAACTCGACAAATGGACGCACCCCGGCCGTTTTATACGCGTCGAAGGTACGATCGGTGATCGTGAAGTCGTAAACTGGCTTGCCGTTCGAATCAATGCTGAAGACATTTGACGAACTCCACTTCAGCTCTGGCACGCCGTTCCCCGTCGTAAGCAGGTGATGCGAGCGGATGTAGATTGGCGCCGGGCTCAGATCGTGAAGCTCGCGCAGCAACTGTTGTCCATACGGCATGGAGGCATAGTTGGATTCGTCGAAGCCGAACCAGTTAGCCACCGGCTCGAAGGTGCCCATAGTCCGGGCAAGGTCAACCCGGACAGTTACCTCCGCGGCAGACTTACTTAGAGTCTGTGCCTGAGCGGCGGAAATGAAGGTACACAAAAGTAAGTAGGCGAGTGTGCGCACAGTTATTGCCTTCCTTCGGAGAGCGGCGCGATGCCAAAAGGCGTCTCCGAGGCCGGTCCCTGCGATGATAAAGCCGAACGCCTTGATCTCTACTCGACGACACGTCGCAGAAGGGATGAAAATCGCTTCTGGCCTGCCGAGATTTCGCAGCACAAAGGAATTCGACCAAGAATCTATGATGGGGGAAGTATCTCGATAAAGTCACAAAACAAAGTGGTTATGTAATTTATCTGTTCCTTTGCGACCGGTTTTTGCCGCGCGGGTTGGTCAGCTGGCATGACTGCCGATCCAGGACTTTTTTGGCCCTCAGATGCTCACATTAAAGGGTTTGTAACGACAAGCCGAATTCCTGAAAGGTCGTATCTTTGCAGCCCAAACTTTGAGCCTCTGAGCAGTTGTTCTGAGAGGTTCTCTGACGAATTCAAGGCTCTTTCATTCGGCATTCCACCCTAAAATGCAACAAAAGATACATATCCTTCTCCATCTGATATCTGTTATGGGTTCTATGGTTACGCAGGTCCAGGAGAGCGCAGGTCAAGAGAGCAGAGTTCTGACCGATTCCGGAGGCTCGGAACATGCGGCACTGATTTGCTCTGGTGTCAGTTTGCGAATCGCGTATGAGTCATAGGGTCAAGGGGCTTATAGTTTCGGTACTGGCTGGGGCGGCTGCGAGCCTGATCTCGGTTCGCGGACACCACTCCGGTTCGTGGCTACATTTCTTCGTATATTTAATCGCCATTCTCCTTAGTTCGGGCATGAAGGTCGCGATGCCCAAGGGCAACGGGACCATGTGCGTCAACTTCCCGTTCATCCTTCTGGGCATTGTTGAACTGTCGCCGTATCAGGCGGTCGCGCTGGCGGTGTGCGGAGTCATCGCGCAATGCCGCATTCGCGTTGTCCGCTCGTTTTCTACTATCCAGATCCTCTTCAATGTAGCCAACGTAGTGACGGCTACGGTGCTTGCCTGGTACGCCTACGAGTGGTTTATGCGCCTTCGCCCGGAGGTTGCGCCAGCGCTCTCGGCAGCCTCCACGGTGTATTTTTTGGCCAACACATTTCCCGTCGCTCTGGTTATCGCATGGGAATCGAACGCCAACCCCATCCGTCATTGGCGGCAGGAGTTCGTATGGTACTTCCCGTTTTATCTGTTGGGCGCAGTGCTGGCCGCTGCCGCGAATTATATCGATCGCGAACTCGGTTGGATAACCTCCCTGCTGCTCATTCCTGTGGTCTACATTGTTTACCGCGCCTATAACGAACAAAGAAAGATCGTTCGCGACCGCGAGCGGCACATTGTCGAGATCGAGGCGCTCTACCTGCGCACGATTGAAGGCCTTGCGATGGCGGTCGAGGCCAAGGACAAGGACACGCATGAGCATCTCATGCGCGTGCGAGTGTATGTCACGGAATTAGCCAAAGTAATGGGGCTCGATCCATCGACGATGAAGGCGTTAGAGACCGCTTCGGTTCTGCATGACATCGGTAAGTTGGCGGTGCCGGAACACATTATCCATAAGCCTGGGAAACTGACGCGGGAAGAGTTCGAGAAGATGAAGATTCACCCCGCCGTGGGCGCCGACATTTTGGAGCGGGTGCGGTTTCCATATCCTGTCGTTCCGATTGTGCGTTCGCACCACGAGGCATGGGATGGCAGCGGGTATCCGGATGGCTTGAAGGGAAACGAAATTCCGATCGGAGCACGGATCCTCACGGCCGTGGACTGCTTCGATGCGCTGGCCTCCGATCGGCCCTACCGGAAAGCCATGCCGCTCGACGAGGCGATGGCCTTTATTAAGAGCAAGGCCGGCCAGCAGTTCGATCCTGATGTGGTTTCGCTTCTCGAAAAATACTACCGGGAGTTTGAAGCCAAAGCGCGGCAGCAAATCGATGCCATGGCTCCGCTGGAAACTGAGATTATCGTCGAGCGTGGACATGCGCCAGGTGCAGGTCTCGCGCTGGAAGCCGATTCTGGCGCGCCGGAACATGAGAGGAAGAATCATCCAAAAGGAAGGGCGATTCGGAACCCTGCACAGTTGCAGCTTCAGCCATCTTCCGAAACTGCAGAATGCATCCCTGCGTGCAATTCGTGTGAGAAAATTCACCGGGCTCTCGCGCCGCTCATTCGCTTCGATTGCCTGGCCGTCTACATCAAATGCGACAAATCGATCCTGATGCAATTTGCGGGCGGGACGCTGGCCGAGGCGTTTTCAGACCAACCTATACCCATCGGCGAGGGCGTGTCTGGCTGGGTTGCCGAGCACCGGCGCCCCATCCTCAACGGCAATCCTACGGTTGAGCCGAATTTCGGCAGGAAAAACGGGGCCACAAAGAACGGGATGAGGACAAACGGATCTTTTACCCCGAACAGCTCCGCGCTTTCCATCCCGCTCATTGACAAGGATGGCGCGCTGCTTGGGGTGCTGACGCTCTACTCTGCGCAACCGGCTGCGTTCTCAACGGAACATCTTCGCATTCTCGAACGGAACCAGACAAAATTCGCGCTGGCGCTCAAAGGCGCCGCAACGTTCGCGCAAACGGGCAGAGGCGGCTCAACCGGTGCGCCCGCCCGGCGCGCGGCAACGGTATGAGAATCGGGCTGGCAGTGGCGCAATGGCTCTCGCGCACGATCGTCATCCTCCTCCTGGTCATCATTGGTACAACCGCCCTGGTTCGGTACGCGCCAGGTTACCTGACCGATGAACGGGAGATGGAAGCTCCGTATGCTCAGGAAGCGCGCGCGGAATTGTCCGTCGAAGCCGCGCAAAGCCGATCTATAGGGCACATGGTCACTGCTGAGATTGCATCATGGGCGCACGGCAGCGGAGGCATATCGCGCCAATACGGTGTTCCCGTCTCGCAACTGATTCTGCCGCGGCTGGCTGTATCCGGGGCGCTTCTGCTGCGATCCCTTCTGCTTGCCTGGACCCTGGCCATTTTCGGCTCGCTCGTGGCCAGTGCAGGCCGCAAACCGTCGCTGGTTTGGCGCGCCCCGGCTACTCTTCTGCTGGCAATTCCAACTGCGGCCCTAGCCACGCTGTGTTTGATCTCCGACCACGGCGGTCCTGTATTGGTGATGGGACTTCTGCTGGCGGCGCGTGACTTCAAATTTCTCGAGCGCGCACTGCGCAAGTCCTGGCTCGAGCCGCATCTTTTGCACGCGCGGGCGCAGGGAATTCCGGCCGCGCGATTGCTGCGGTTCCACGTGCTGCCCGATATTGCTCCGCAGCTTGCCGCGCTCGTGCCGCTTTCGCTGGTTACCGCGCTCAGCGCACTTGTGCCGGTCGAGGTGATCTTTAATGTGCAGGGGCTCGGGGCATTGGCATGGAATGCCGCGATGAATCGCGATCTGCCCGTGCTGCTGGCGGCAACCATGGTAATGGCGCTGGCGGTAACTCTTTCGGGCCCCTTGCCCAGCCGGCCTAACCGTGCCGACGACGCTGTTGAATGGACTCGCGCATGAGGATCAAACCCATCGCAGCATGGCTGCTGACCGCGCTGATTGTAGCTGCAGCAATCATCGCGACCGCGCCCGGCTCCAGCTATTCCCGTCAGGATCGTGGACTTCCCTTTGCGGAGGCATCGAGGGCGCATCCAGCAGGGACGGACGCGCTTGGCCGCGATCGTATGGTTCGCGTATCGGCGGCACTGCTGCTTAGCCTGGCCGGATCGATGGCGGCATCGGCCATCACCACGGCGGCCGCCGCGGGAGTGGGCGCGCTCGCCGCATTCGGCCCGGCAGGTTGCGGATGGCTCGCTCTCCTGGTCTGCGACGCGTTTCTCGCTCTGCCCTGGCTCTTCTTGCTAATGATGGTGCGGTCAATTCTGCCCTTGACCACGTCGCCGGCGGATTCGGCGGCCGTCACATTCCTGGTGCTGGCTGCGCTCGGCTGGCCCGCCTGCGCGCGCGCCGTCTATCGTGGAGCGCTGCATCTCAAGCGCTCAGGATGGATGCTCCACGCCCGGTCTGCAGGACTCCGTCCTCATCAGATCGTACGCGCCGCAATTCCGAATCTTGCCCCGCTGCTTCTCCCGCAGTTTCTTGTCTCGATCCCAGCCTTTGTGATTGCCGAAGCCAACCTGGGCGCGCTCGGGCTAGGGGTCGGCGAGCCGTTGCCTTCTTGGGGAGGCATGCTGCTTGAACTTGATAACTCAGCAATGTTGCTCGAAACCAGGTGGGTCTACCTGCCCATCCTGCTGCTGGTCGCTGTTCTACTTCTTCTTGAAGCAGTCGCGGTGGAGGTCTGAAAGGTGCATCTTTCCCGCCGTTCTCTAATTTCTCTTTTAGGCTGCGTTCTGACTTCTGCAGTCATTTGCCCCGCGCAATCTGCATCTCGTCTGCCGGGAGAGTTGTGCTGGACCATCGGCTCCGATCCGAGAACCTTCGATCCGGCCAAGGTCGACGATCAGTGGTCGGACGTAGTGCGCTACCTGACCGCCGGTGTTCTCGTCCGTTTCAACCGGCTCACCCAGACCGTCGAGCCCGCACTGGCTGAGAGCTGGAGCGAATCGGCGGATGGGAAAACGATCCGGTTCAAGTTGCGCTCAGGTTTGCAATTCTCGAATGGCTCCGGCCTGACCTCGCGTGACGTCGCATGGTCGATTCGGCATGTTCTCTCTCCCGCAACCGGCTCACCGACGGCCGAGGAGTTCTTATCCCCGGGCGGCGTCACCATTGAGACGCCCGATCCAAGAACGATCATCGTACATCTTCCGGCAAGGGTCATCGGAATCGGCAAAGTCTTCGACGAGATCGCAATCGAGCCGGCCGATCATCCTTCTGAAGGACGAGTGACTTCGGGTCCCTTCGTCGTCTCCGACTATCGGCGGCTCGAATACGTGCGCCTCACGCGCAATCCTCACTACTTTGCACGTGATCGATCCGGCACCACGCTCCCCTACGCTTCCGG
>JASIJW010000559.1:0-7165 GCA_030050035.1 Acidobacteriaceae bacterium
CGCCTGCCGTAGTCAGCTTGTAGTACTTGCGTGGCGGCCTCTGTTCGGCGTCGGCGATGGATTGCCGTTCCCAGCGCGAGCATATGAGCTTATCGCGTTCCAGGCGCCGCATTGCCGGATAGACTGTCCCGCTTGGCAGGCCTGTCATCTCCATGATGCTGAAGCCGTAGACCAAGCCGGCGTCGATCGCCTGTAAGATCATCGCCGCTGTGTGCGAAAGTTTCGCGGCTGAAGCCATGACGCATTATAGCTATGTAGAAAGCTACTTGACAAGAAAACGAGGTGTTGATACAGAATACTACATAGGGTGGTCTTGCATGCTTGAGCTTAAGGGCCTTTACAAGTTCTTTCGCGGCATTCCGGCAATCGAGGACATCTCATTCAACGTCAGGGCCGGTGAGATTGTTGGATTTCTGGGCCCAAATGGCGCTGGAAAATCGACGACGGTCAAGATCATCACGGGCATGTTGCGACCAGACGCGGGGTGCGTTCTTTTTGAAGGCCACGATATTCGCGATGACATGGTCGCCTTCCGTCGCGTGATTGGCTACGTTCCGGAAGAAGCCCATCTCTATGGCTACATGTCTGGATTTGAATATCTGCAACTGGTTGGGCGGCTGCGCGGCTTCTCCGAAGCGCTCATTGAAGCCAAGGCCGCTGGGCTGCTCAAGCTTCTTCATCTGGAATCGTCGCAGCATTCGCCGATTTCCACCTACTCGAAAGGAATGCGCCAGCGAGTGTTGATTGCTGCCGCGATTTTGCACGATCCCCGGCTGTTCATCTTTGACGAACCCCTTTCAGGACTCGATGCCATCTCCGCGCGGCTTCTTAAGGACTTGCTGGGACTGCTTGCGGCGCAAGGGAAGGCCGTGCTGTATATCTCGCACGTGATGGAGGTAGTGGAGCAGGTTTGCGACCGAGTGGTAGTGATTGCGAAGGGGAAAATTCTGGCCGATGCTTCCCCTTCTGAACTGGCGCAGTTGATGAGTTTGCCGAATCTCGAAAGCGTCTTTGCCCAGTTGGTTCGACAGCAGGACACAGCCGCCGTTGCGCGGCAGATTGTGGAGGTCATGCAGATCGGCCATGCGTGAATCGTTCCAGCGTCTCTTGATGATGTCGGAGCCAGAAATCCTGCCTTTGCGCGCGCAGGCCGCCCGGGGACAAGTTCGCGAGCCGGAGCGGAGTCAGTTCGTCCATCTGCTGCGCCACTTTCTTGAGCGCTTTTTCAATCACGAAACTGCATCGCCCGATGGCGATGCCAAGACGCGGATAGTGCAGGTTGCCTTTGCTGCAGGTCTGCCGCCTTTCGTGGTCGCAATGTATCTGTGGCCTGTGTATCACCCTCTGTGGCCTGTGCATTACCCGGTGAACGAATACACAATGCGCCACAGCACGCTGCCCGGCCCTCCGCCGTATTGGCTGCAAGTCAATCATCATTTCTTTTTCGTGATTTATTCGTTCGTCGCGGTCGGTATTGCAATGGTCTTCGAGTGGGATCTGTTTTTCCCAGATCTGCTCGACCTGTTCGTGCTCAAACCGCTGCCCATTCCGGACCTCAGGCTGTTTCTTGCGCGCGTGTCGGCCATCGCGCTGCTTGTTGGCGGGTTTCTGTTCGATGCGAATGTCTTTGCCACGGTCGTTCTGGTTCCGGCGATCGATCCGCCGAATCTGCCGCGATTTCTGGCCGGACACATTCTGGCGACAGGCGGAGCCGGATTATTTGCAGCCGTGTTTGTTCTGGCGCTGCAGGGCGTGCTTGTTGCAGCGCTCGGCGAGCGGCTCTTCCGCCGGATTTCTCTGCTGCTGCAGGGACTGCTGATCGGCGCTCTACTGATGATGCTGCTCTTGTTTCCCGTATTCTCGGGTGTTGTGCCCGCGTTGGTGCAGTCTGCCGGAACTTTTGCGCGATGGTGCCCGCCGTTCTGGTTTCTCGGCGTCTACGAGCGGCTGATGGAAGGACCATTTGCGCTCTCCATCTACGCCCAGCTTGCACGAACCGGATGCATGGCTACGCTCCTGGTGGCAGCGATTGTAATCCTGACATACCCGCTGGCCTATCTTCGCAGGACGCGCCAGCTCATCGAAGGCGCCACTGCGTACCCGCGTGGCAACTGGTTGGGTAAAGTCGTCTCCGGTCTTGTCAATCGTGCGATCGTTCGTTCGCCGGAACAGCGCGCCATCTTTCATTACGTCACGCAAACCCTATTGCGGGTGTCCCGGTATCGCATCTACCTCGTGTTTTATGGAGGGGTGGGTTTATCGATAGTGATCGCCAGTGTCCTGCGCTTTTCCGTTGTCCACCATCAGGTCCGCGCGGCAATCTCGGTCAACGGCCTGCGTGCCTCGATTGGCATAGTGAGCTTCTGGGCCGTCGCGGGGCTGCGCGTCGCATTTCTTTCGCCAGGCAACCAGCAAGGAAGCTGGATCTTTCATTTCGTCCACGGCAGGCCGCCGGAGATTCCTACAGCACACAAGCAATTGAGTGCCGCCAAAATCTGGGCGCTTCTCTTCGCGGCTATCCTCACCGGCGTTGCGTGCCTGATAGCTTGCGCCATCGCTCCACCGGGGCTTCTCACATGGCGCGCAGTCATCGCTCAATTGCTGGTTGCGACGGGTCTCTGCCTCCTGCTTAACGACTTCTTCTTCCTGCATGTCAGGACAATTGCATTTACGGGGGAACCTATAGATGAATCGCCGAATCTGGCAATCGCGCTTGCAAAGTACTTCACTTTCTTTCCGATTGTGGTCTGGCTTTCGTTCGCATCAGGACCCTGGATCGAGCATGCCGGCTGGCGCTATATTGCAATTGCAGTTGGCATTTCTTTAGCGCACTGGCTGATCGAGTTGCGCCATCGTGAAGTTGTTCGCCAGTACTGCCTGTTCTTTGACCCTGGCGATCGCGGGAATTCGTTTCATCTACAACTCGATCTTCGCGATTACGGTGTTTGCTGGCAGAATGCAGAAAATCGACCCATACCGGATGATTGCGAGAACTCTGTACTTCAGGAATCTGTGGTTTCGAAGAAATAGCGGTTGACCGTGGCGGCTCGAAGTGTTACCGTCAGTAACACTGCACGCTGAAGCGGGCTCTTGCCCTGATCGGTTTTGCCGGAACATCACCATTTGCAAAAGCAGGCAGCGAGGCGTAGCGAACATGGTTACGAGTTTGCGGGATCTGGCCTTATCGATTGTGCTTTTATTGAGCATTCTCTTGCCTGTGCCTGCGGCGGCTCAGGGCGGCGCGGCGATTCGTGGCGTGGTGGTTGACCCGAGCGGCGCTGTGATTCCGGGGGCGACGGTTTCGCTTGCGATGGGGAACCAGGTGCAGCACACGAAGTCGGGGCCTGACGGACACTACGCGTTCAATTCGCTCGCGGCCGGCAGCTACACGGTGAGCGTTGCGGCAAAAGGATTCGCGCCGCTCACTATTCCCGATGTCGCGCTTAACGCCGACGCGACGAAGGATCTGACACTCTCGCTTGCGATTGCTGTTGAGCGCGAACAGGTGACGGTAAACGATGAGAGCCAGAACGTGGGGCTTAGTCCCGACCAGAATTCGAGCTCCATGGTGATCAGAGGCAGCGATCTGGATGCGCTCTCTGACGATCCCGACGAGTTGCAAAACGAATTGCAGGCTTTGGCCGGACCAGCGGCAGGGCCGAACGGCGGGCAAATTTTTATTGATGGATTCGAGGGCGGGCAGATTCCACCAAAATCGTCCATTCTTGAAATTCGCGTGAATCAGAATCCGTTCTCGGCCGAGTTTGATCGCATCGGCTACGGCCGCATCGAGATTATTACCAAGCCGGGCACACAGAAGTTTCACGGAATGGTGGCAGGATTTGGAACGACCTCGCCCTTGAACACGAGCAATCCACTGGTGCCGCAAATGCCGTTCTACGATTTTTTTGCCTCGTTCGGCAATGTGAGCGGGCCGTTGAGCAAGACGTCCGCATACTTCCTGAATGCCTTCGGCTTTAGCCGGCAAACGCAAACCATTATTGACGCGCTGAATCCTGCGAATCCGGCCATAAACTTCACCGAGGCATTTCCGAATCCGTCGAGCGTGCTGCAAATCAATCCGCGCATCGATTTTCAGCTTGGCTCAAAGCACAACATCACCATCCGCGATGGGTTCTTTCGCTCGGTTGCCTCGGGCAGCGGAGTGGGCACTCTCAATCTGCCCACGCAGGCAACCAGCTCGAACAACAAGGACAACTCATTGCAGATCGGCGACACCGTCGTGATCAACCCGAGCCTGGTGAACGAGACGCATTTCCAATGGCGGCGCGTTCGCAACGAGCAAACGGCTGCGTATTTTACGCCGGCTGTGACGGTGCAAGGCGCTTTTACTGAGGGCGGCGCGAGTTCGGGCGTGGTCGAAGACCACCAGGATGACTTTGAGCTGCAGAATTATTCAACGGCAACAGTGGGCAGTCATGCGCTGCGCTTCGGCACGCGGCTCAGAGCAGAGCGTGACGCGAATTCGTCGACCTCAGGAACAAACGGAACGTATACCTTCAGCTCGTTGACGGCGTATGAAAACGGGACGCCGGCGCTCTACTCGCAAACCGTGGTCAGTAATCCATTGGCGCGCGCGACATTGTTCGACGGGGCGCTGTTTCTGCAGGATGACTGGCGGGCGCGGAGAGACCTGGTAGCGAGCTTCGGGCTGCGCCTTGAAGGACAAAACTGGATCAGCGACCACGCGGACTGGGGCCCACGGCTGGCATTTGCGTGGAGCCCCAGATACAAGGGAACGGGCGCAGCGAAAACCGTGGTGCGCGGCGGCTATGGATGGTTCTATAACCGGTTCACTGTGCCGACTTCGTTTCAGTCCTCAGCCGGCACGCCCTATATCATCCAGGCGATTCACGATAACCAGATCAACCAGAAAAGCTACGTCATCACGAATCCAACGTTCTTCAATCCGAATGCACCCGAGCCTGCATCGGTGCTGGCATCGGCCACTGCGACTGTGCCGTCGTACCACACCATCGATCCCCATTTTCATGCCGCGCTCGATATGCAGGGCGGTGTTGGCGTTGACCGGCAGATTACAAGAGCGCTGACAGGGAACATCACGTATCTCTATACGCAGGGTGTGCATCAGTACCTTACGGATAACGTGACAGCTCCGGATTTTGATCCGGCCACATACACGGTGACCGGAACGGCTCCAGCCGCCTACAACTATCAATTCCAGTCCGGCGGGTTTTACCGGCAACAGCAGTTGATTGTGACGGCGAAAGCGCACTTCAAGCGTTTGAGCTTCGACTCGAACTACACGCTCAACTACGCAAACAGCGACACGCAGGGAGTGACATCGGTTCCAATGGTCCAGCAGGATCCGGGATTCGATTACGGCCGGGCAAGTTTCGGAATTCGCAATCGCATGTTTCTCCTGCTCACATATACGTCGCCGGGCGGAGTGATTTTTGCGCCTTTGCTTATCGCACAGTCGGGCACGCCTTACAACTTTACGATCGGCAGCGACCTGACCGAGAATAACCAGTTCAACGCGCGCCCGACGTATGCAGTTTGCGGTGACCCGGGCGTGGTTTCAACGCCGTTTGGGTGCCTGAACCCCAATCCAGTGGGAACTAATGAGCAGATCATCCCATACAACCTGGGTACCGGGCCGGCGAATGTGGTGTTTCACATGCGCGCGAGTAAAACAATCGGCGTGGGACCACGCATGAAAGAGGAGGGCGATGCCGCCGGGGGACAGAATGTGAATACCAGCGTGAACGGGCGCGGACTGAGCGGAAACGGCGGTGGCGTGAGATTGGATGAAAAGGTGCCGCGCAAATTCAATGTCACCTTTGTGGCCATTGCGCTGAATTGTCTCAATATCGTGAACTGGGCTCCTCCGAACGGCGTAATGGAATCGCCACTGTTCGGGAAGACGCAATCTCTCGCGAGTGGACCGTATTCCGGCCCAACACCGGGCACTCGGACGGTTATGTTTTTTACCAACTTTTCGTTTTAGCGCAGGTGCCGGGCTCCACGATTCTTTGCGAAGGAGTCGGAGTAGCCGCGCGGTGTCTCTTCAATGATGTCGGCGGTACGACTACAGGCTAGAGCGCCCAGTTCCATTCTGACCTGTACGGACCGGCATGCCTACGCCTCGCTCCGCAGCCTTGCCCGAATCCAAGTGAATTTTCCCGAACCTACCGATTTAGGTGATGTGCGGAAACGCGCAACGTGCCAAATTGATTTTGGAGGCGAGGCAAATGGAACACGCGCTGATTGACCTTTCGAATGAATTGGCGGGGCTTGTGCACAGGGTTGATCCACACATTGTGAGCATACGAGCCCGGCGTAACTACCCATCGAGTGGCGTCATATGGAATTCCGACGTGGTTGTTACGGCGAACCACACAATCGAACAAGATGAAGAAATTTCCGTTTCATTTGAAGACGGAACAACTGCAGAAGCGACGCTTGTGGGCCGGGAACCAGGAACCGACCTTTCAGTCCTCAAGGTTCAAACGAAATCGGCTCTGGAGCCGATCAGCCAGACGAACCAAATTGCAGCGGGAGAACTGGCGCTCGTCGTCGGCCGATCGCCGGATAGCGGAGTCAATGCGAGCCTGGGGATCATCAGCGCAAAATCCGGCCCCTGGCGTACCTGGCGCGGCGGGCAGTTGGACGCATACATCCGCCTGGATGCAAGATTCTTTCCACATTCTTCTGGCGGAGCCGTGGTGAATGCCCAGGGGCAACTTTTAGGAATCGCCACTTCAGCCCTTTCGCGCATAGCCGGGGTTGCAATTCCGGTGTCCACAGTCGCTAATGTGACGCAGAAGCTTTTGCAACGAGGCTTTATCCCACGCGGCTATCTCGGTTTTGCCATCCAGCCGGTGCCCATTCCAGAGACACTCAAGAACAGGCTTGAAATACCGAATGAGGGAGGGCTGATCGTGCTTGCCGTCGAATCAGGCGGACCAGCAGATCAAGCAGGCATTCTACCGGGCGATATCGTTACCGGTATCGGCGACACCTCTGTCGGCCAAGTCGAAGATCTTCAGAGATTTTCAGACTCCAATGCGATTGGGACAATGGTGCGCGTGACCGTTGTGCGTGGCGGTGAACCTAAGTCTCTGGATCTCACTGTCGGAGAGCGTCCAAGGAGGCGCGGTTGACCTATGCCGGTTCCAGG
>JASIJW010000560.1:0-2730 GCA_030050035.1 Acidobacteriaceae bacterium
CCGGGCGAGGCGCAGCCAGTGGCCGAGATGCAGACCACGGAGCTCGGCCCGAACTCGGGATGGGTCTTCAGCGATTTGGAAAAGGGTTACCGCTCTTATTTTTCGCACGAGAATGAATCGGCGCGGGCCGGCTACTACAGCGTGCATCTGATTACGCCGGACGTGCAGGCGGAACTGACGGCCACGACGCGTTGTGGTATGCACCGCTATAAGTTTCCAGCGGCCGAAGCCCAGGCTCGGCAGGGCGTCATTATCGATCTTGTCCACTCGATAGGCAGCAAGCTCTACGAGGGCAAGCTCAACTTCGAGAGTCCGACGCGCATCAGCGGGTCGCGCGCGACGCATGGCTGGGCGGCCGACCGGCAGTGTTATTTCGTGATGGAGTTCTCAGGCGCGGCGCGCACGCTGGAACTGAATATCGACGGAACCGAGAGCCAGGCCACTGTGGGAAGCGCATACAGCGGCAAAGCGGTCAAGGCAATCTGCACGTTCGAGTCCGGCGAAGCGCCGCTTGTGATCCGAGTGGGAATTTCGGCCACCAGTATTGAAGGCGCGCGCAAAAACCTGGCTGCTGAAATTTCCGGCTGGGATTTCGATGCTGTGGCCCTTGGCACGGCCGAAGCATGGGGTCGCGAGCTTGCGGTCGTGGATGCGGAACTGGATAGCGAGGAGCAAACCGAGGCCTTCTGCACCGGCGTGTACCACAGCCTGGTTGCGCCCACCACGTTCAACGACGTGGATGGAACATACCGCGGCCAGGACCACCAGAACCATCCCAATCCGGGCTTCACGAAGTACACCACGCTCTCCATCTGGGACATCTATCGCGGCGAATTCCCCTTTATCACGATTGCCCAGCCGGGCCGCGTGAACGACATTGTTCGCACCATGCTGGCCGATTACGAGCAACTTGACCAGCACGTGCTGCCCCACTGGCCACTGTGGGCGAACGAAACCTGGAGCATGACCGGCTTCCACGCAGCAGGCATGATCGTGGGCGCGTATGTGCGCGGCTTTCGCGATTACGATGCAGAGGCAGCGTACAAGGCCATTCGCGAAACGGCCTTCACGACCGCCGAGTCGCATGGCAATGGCAGGCTGCAAGAGCTTTTCCGCAAGTATGGCTATGTTCCCATGGATCTGAGCAACGGCTCCGTTTCCTGCACGCTCGATTTCTCCTACGATTACTGGTGCGCGGGCGCGATGGCGCAGTTGTTGGGCAAGCACGACGACGCGGAAATGTTCTTCAAGCTGGGGCAGAACTATAAAAATGTCTACGATGCCTCCAGCGGTTTCATGCGCCCCAAGACCCAGGCAGGCCAGTGGCGTGATCCCTTCCGGCCTGACCAGGAGTACGACGACTACGTAGAGACGGATGCCTGGCAGGCGAGCTTCAGTGTTCCGCACGACGTGGCCGGCCTGATTGCGCTGCACGGAGGTGACGCTGCCTTTATTTCAAAACTGGACGGGCTCTTTACTGCGCCTTCGTATGTTGTGGATGCGCGGCCGGACGTTACCGGCATGATAGGACAGGATGCGCAGGGCAATGAGCCGAGCAACCATCACGCATATCTCTATTCGTTTGCCGGCGCTCCGTGGAAGACCCAGTACTGGGCGCGTAAAGTGGCCGGACTCTACAACAATACGCCGGCGGGCATTCCCGGCAATGACGACTGCGGACAGTTGTCGAGCTGGTATGTCTTTGCGGCCCTCGGATTCTATCCTGTGAATGCTGCCAACGGCGTGTACGTGATCGGCAGCCCGATCGTGAAGCGCGCGGTGATTCGCAACCCTGCGAATGGAGCTAAGTTCGCGATCATTGCCGAAAACAACTCCGCGGAGAATGTCTATATCCAGTCGGCGAAACTGAACGGCAAAGAGCTTACGCGCTCCTGGATCACGCATGCGGAGATCGTCGCCGGCGGCGAGCTTGTCTTTCGCATGGGCAGCAAGCCCAACAAGGAATGGGCAGCGGGCGCATCCGACCGGCCACCGTCCGGGCTCATTGGCGCAGGCGGCCAAAACCGAAGCTGACCGCCGGGCTGCAAGGGAAAAACTCGGCTGCATCATCTGCCTGCGGCCTCAGACAAAGCTGCGGCCGCAGGTCAGGTTTGCAGGTCAGCGGCGGAAACCTTCGTCGCCCGCGGCGCGCAGAACGGCTTCGAATGCAGGCTTCGGCTGGCCGGCGCGGTCAAATAACAGAGGGTAATCCGTGCGCCCCAGCACGGGATGGTAGTTCAGCCACGAATCGGCGTCCGTCACGCCCCAGAGAGTTACGCGCGAGATCACATCGCGGTGACGCAGGAACACACCGAACAACTCGCTGTACCGCCTGGCCAATTGCTGTTGGATTGGCACGGGAAGACTGACAGGATACGGATTGAGCTTCGGGTCAACTCCCGGGTCAACTCTCCGTCCAGTATTCGGATCGAAACTCGCATCAACTTCCGGGTCAACCCGCGATGACGGTGCCTGACTCAAAGACAGATCGGCAGTGGAATCATGTCCCGGCGAGGGCAAAACGCTTACGTCGAGTTCTGAGATTGCCACCTTCACTCCCAGTGCCGCGAAGGCTGAGATTGTCGCGTCCTCCTGTGCAGCGCTTGGCCACGTGAGGCTGTCATGGTTCTGCAGCCCCACGCAGCCGATGGGGACACCTTCGGCCTTCAATTTCTTTACCAGCGCAATGGCGCCCCTGCGCTTGGCCTCGTTCTCCAGGTCGTAGTCGTT
>JASIJW010000561.1:0-2643 GCA_030050035.1 Acidobacteriaceae bacterium
CATCAGGTCCGTTTGCGCCGCCGTCAACTGCGTCTGCTCATTGGTCGTCGCGCTGGAGGCTGCGTTGAGCTGCGTGATCGAATTATCGATCGTGACCCGCTGCTGCGAGACATAATTGAGGGCCGTGCTCAACGCCTCGGTGTCGGCCACGGCCTGGTCGGTGTTTACCGTGCCACTCGAGTAATCGGCCACAAGCGCATTCAGCGCTCCAAAGACGCTGCCCGCTCCATTATTTGCCCCACTGCCCAGGAAGATCTGATTCCCCGGCACATTCAACTGGATCTTCTGCCCGTTCGGCAGTTCGAGAGAATTAATGTCTCCATCACCGTTGTAGCTGGTCACCGCTGGAGTTGTCGCTGTCGATGTACTGAAGGGCGCAGTCGACGTCTGTCCGCCGGCAAAAATGTACTGGCCCTGATAGCTGGTATTGGCCAGCGACTCGACCTCGCCGAGAATCCCCGAGATCTGTTGGCCGATCGACTGCACGTCGCTCGCGTTCAGGGTCCCGTTATTGGCGCTGGTCGCCAGAGAAATCGCCTGCGTCAGCTCCGAAACCACGCTGCCCAGCGCCGAATCCGCCACCTGCAATTGTCCCGTTACCATGTCGGAGCTGGTGGTAAACGAATCGTCCTGCTGAATCTGGTTCAGGAGCAGTACGTTCTCGCCGGCGCCCACCGGGTTCTGGCCGATCGAAGTAATGCTCACCCCGCTCGAAAGCTCCGATGACAATTGCTGTTCGTTGCTCTGCGTCTGGTCGAGCGAGCCGACAAGGCTGGAAATGTAGAAAGGATCTACGCGCATGAATACAGCTCCTAGCTGCTAGCTTCTAGCTCCTAGCTCTTTTCAGTGTGGCCGTCGGCATCCCGTCGGCATCCGGGTTGTCGGCCTGATTCCCTGCTGTCCAGCCTGTTGCGACGCTCCCAGCGTTATTGCCGGCACAAACAAGCTGGAAGCTAGAAGCTAGAAGCTGCTTTACGTCACCGACGTCTCCACGCCCAGGTTTAGCGCTGACGTCATGACCGTGTTCAAGATGTTAAACATTTGCGAGGCCGCCTGATAGCTGGTTTCGAGCGTCGATAATGCCGCGGCCTCGTCGTTCAGGTTTACGCCGGAGAGCGCATTGTTCTGCGTCTGCAACTGCGTCACCGAAGCATTCTGCGCAGTGTTCTCCGTCTGTACCTGGGAAACCGTAGAGCCTAGCGTCGAAACGAAGTTCGAGTAGTAATCGATCGGCGTCTGCCCGCTCACCACCAGCTGATTCGCTAGGTTGGCCATCGCAAGCGCATTCGAGTTGTCGCCGGTGCCGGCTCCTGCAGCTGCTGCGGCAATCTGGTTGGGATCGGTCATCACCACCGTCATCGCCGCCGCGCTTCCTGCCACCTGCGTCGGTTCATTGAAGATGTTGAGCGGGCTGGTTGCTGTCCCGGTCGCTCCGTCCAAATCGGTCCCGCTGTTGTTCAGCGCGTTCACTTGCGTCGAAATGCTATAGGCTAACTGGTCGAGCGAACTGAGGGCGTTCGGAATATCGGAGTCGCGCGCCGTCAGGTACCCGCCAAGTTCGCCCCCGCCGTTGGCCAGATCCGCCGTAATATCGGACCCGCCAAGAAAAAAATCCGTCACCCCATTCACCGTACCCGTAGTGAGCTGGTAGCTCTGCCCCTCGGAGACCAGCAATTGCCCGGAGGTCGTCGTCACAGAGAGCCCATTATTCTGGGTCGTCACCTGGTTGATGCCGATAAGCTGCGAGAGCTGGCTCAGGTCCTGCTGCCGCTCGTCTTCAAGGGTCCCGGCGTCGGCATCCGGCGATGCCGACTGGATCTCGAGGTTCAACTGCGCAATCGAACCGGTAAGCGAGTTCACCTGGCTGGCCACGCCAGATGCCTCCTGATCGAGTGACGCCTGCTGCTCGTTCAGGCTGCTGGCCGCGCCCGAGATGTCCCCGGCCAGAGTCGATGCCGACGAAAGCACCTGCTCGCGCAAGGCATTGTCGGTTGGGTTGGCTTCGAGTGAAGAAAATGAGTCGAAGAAACTCGTAATATCATTGCCGATATCGCCGGACGTCGAGCTCGACGAGCCGGAATCGGCAGGAAACAGCGCCTGAATCTGGTTGAGCGCCGCCAACCGCGTGCTCGAGGCCGAAGCCAGTTGCTGCTGTTGGTCGAGCCGTTCCTCAAGCACCCGGTCCCGCTGCGAGGTCGCGCCGGTCTCCGTCACGCCGGTGCCGAGCACCATGCCATTGATCGTGACCGGCGCATTCTCTTCCCAATTCGGCGTCTCGGTCGTGTATCCAGGTGTGTTGGCATTGGCCACGTTGTTGGCGACAACGTTCAACGCTTCCTGGTCGGCATCGAGCGCGCCTGAAATCACGCTGTACGCGGAGTTAATCGTGCCCATATCCAAGCTCCGTTTCGAGTTCCGTGGATCCAGGCTCCGCAGCCCCACCTGCCCTGGTGTCACTTCCGCGTGCTTGCCGCTCGCTGTAGACGACCGGTTTCATGCGCAGCTCCCGCAGCCGGTGCATTACTTTCAGGTTGGCTCGCGTCGCCTCGAGCACGCGCGCAAAAACGGCCATCTCGCCCAATGCCTGCCGCGCCTCTTCGGCCAGTCGCGATCGTTCTTCAACTGTAAGAGACTGCAGAAATC